>CAYOGW010000014.1:0-2479 GCA_964403635.1 uncultured Anaerolineaceae bacterium
CTACCAACGCCGAACGAAGCGCTTTTTCCGCTTTGGTCCATTTTTCGTCATCTTGCACATATTTACCGCCTTCACCGCGGAGAGAGAGACGAACTTTATAGTCTGTAAACTTGTAGCGGCTTAACACTTCTTGAATCACTTGCAGGTCTAACGAAAATTCCTGCTCAATTTGGTCTTCGGTGCAAAACGTGTGACAGTCATCTTGGGTTAAGGCGCGCACACGGGTTAAACCATTTAATTCGCCGGTTTTTTCGTAGCGATAAAGCGTGGCAAACTCTGCAAAACGGAGAGGCAGCTCTCGGTAGGAGTGGCGGCCCATTTCGTTATAAAGTGTCATGTGGCTGGGGCAATTCATCGGCTTTAAGCGGAAGGTAATATTCTCATCCACCATCGGCGGAAACATCGAGTCTTTATAATTATCGTAATGACCAGACCGTTTGTATAAATCTTCTTTAACCAAGTTGCCTGTCCAAACATGTTGAAACCCATAGCGCGTTTGTACATCACGTACATAATTTTCCATTAAATAGCGGAGTGTTTCACCTTTTGGTGTGAAAATTGGCAAACCTGGGCCAATATCATCTGAAAAGTAAAATAAACCCAACTCTTTACCCAATTTTCGGTGGTCACGTTTTTTCGCTTCTTCGAGCTGCCATAAGTAATGCTCTAACTCGGCTGGTTTTTCCCATGCGGTGCCATAAATGCGTTGCAACATGGGTTTTTTCTCATCACCGCGCCAGTAAGCGCCAGCCACAGACATTAATTTAAAAGACTGGGCATTAATTTGCTTCGTATTTTCTACATGCGGGCCGCGGCATAAATCTACAAATGTATCTTGTTGATAAATGGAAATTTCGGGCTTTTCTTTCAGCGGGTTGCCATATTCATCCAAACCGCCTTTTTCCAAACCGTCAATTAATTCCAGTTTATAAGGCTGGTCTTTAAAAATCTCCCGCGCTTCAGCCGCGGAGATGACCTTTTTAACAAAATCATGGTTGCCAGAGACAATCCCGCGCATGCGTTTCTCAATTTGAGCCAAATCTTCTGGGGTTAAAGGGCGCGGCAAATCAAAGTCATAATAAAAGCCATTTTCAATTGGCGGCCCAATGGTTGGCTTGGCTTCCGGAAAAAACTCAACCACCGCTTGCGCCATCACATGGGCTGTGGAGTGGCGAATTCGGTACAACATGCTTTCTTCATATTTTTGCTCAGACATCCTTGCCTCCTTACGGCAAACAACCCTTAACGGACAATAAAAAAACTCTCAGCCCACAAACGGGGCGAGAGTTTTGCTCACGCGGTTCCACCCGATTTACTCTTAAAATTTCAAGAGCATCTCTTAAGCCAATAACGGGGCCAACCGTTCCACTTACTTGCTTAATTCATTAAGCGTTTGGTTTCACACTCGCGAGTGGTTTTCAATGCTTTCTGCCAGAGCAGGCTCTCAGCCTAAGACCTGCGTTTCTGTTGGCGTGTACACACTTACTTGTCTCGGTCAACATGATTTATTTAATTAAGTGGGCGGAATAGGACTCGAACCTACGACCTTTGCGATGTCAACGCAATGCTCTAACCAACTGAGCTATCCGCCCGAAAGCAGAGCCGTATTATACACACCCCACCCTAAACTGGCAAGCCTGCGCCTGAGATATAATCTCAGCGTTATGAAACAGCCCACTTTCTTCATTTCCGGCGCGCCGCGTTGCGGCACCAGCGCGCTTTATCAATATCTTTCAGACCATCCGCAAATATTTATGTCTGAAGTTAAAGAAACCAATTACTTTGCAACAGACTTTCCGCATGTTCAAAAAATTGCTTACAAAAACCCAGCCAGTTATCAGCTGCTCTTTGAAAAAGCCACCAACCAGCACCTTGCGCTTGGTGAAGCTTCGCCTTTCTATCTGTTTTCGCAAGTTGCTTTTGCAAACTTAAAAGCCTATCAACCCAACGCAAAAATCATTCTTAGCTTAAGAAACCCCATCGAATTTATTCAGTCTTATCATCAATTAAATCTCAGCTTATTGCGAGAAGACCAACCCGACCTTTCTACCGCGTGGGATTTATACGAAAACCGCAAAAAAGGTTTAAATATCCCCGCCAGCGCCCGCCAACCAGAATTAATTTATTACCAAGAAATTGGTCAATTTGGCAGACATGTAGAGAAATTATTTAACGTTTTTCCCAAAGAGCAAGTTAAAATTTTTCTTTTTGATGAACTGGCTGCCAGCCCAAAAACCGTTTACGAAGAGATTCTCAGCTTTATCGGAGTGCCCTCAGATGGGAAAACGGACTTCCCCCAAGTGAACGCCGGTTTCGGGGTCCGCTCCCCGCTGATGGCGCGGCTCTTTCACCCTCCACAGGTTATCTACAAACCCTTTATGAAATTTATTTCATTGCTGGGTCCAGCCGCTATGAAAAATTTATTTTTACTCTACGACAAGCTAGAGCGATTAAATACCACCCGCGCGCCGCGCCCTCA
>CAYOGW010000014.1:2579-36738 GCA_964403635.1 uncultured Anaerolineaceae bacterium
CAATAAAAAACGCAATTAATGACCGTCAAGGGTATAATCGCCTCGCCATGCCAGACAAACGCCCAGAAGATTTATCAGTAGATGAATTGCGGCAATTATTGCTTCAAAAACGCCGCACCTCTCGTAACGAACGGTTAGAACATTTTCGCCGCACCGGACGGGCGCTTTCGGTTACCTTAGACGTTAATGAGCCGGATGACAGCCCGCCGATACAAGTGATTGATACGCCCGAAGGAAGCCAACACCAGCCTTCGCAGCCCACCCAAGCCCGCGGAAATTGGCTTAATCGGTTGTTATTAAGTGTAGAAATTTTGGCAATTTTAGGTTTGGTCGCCATTATTATCAGCGGCTTGGGCATTCTTCGAACATTAAATCAGGAAGTCGCAGAAACCATCCAACAACCGACCATTGCACCGACCCCGTTAATTACTGCTGTTGTGCTGCCATCTGGTCACACGCCGCCGACCTCGCCAGAGGGTGCGCAGCCTAATTTTTCTGAAATTCCAGAGCATTTACGGCCGCTGGCTCAAACCATTGCCAATGTTCCTATTCCTACTCCTGGGGTGCAACAAGCGGTGCGTATTCAAATTCCTGCAATTGGAGTAGACGCGCCGATTGTTCAAGGAGATGGCTGGGAACAACTGAAAAAAGGGGTTGGACAGCATATTGGCACAGGCAACCCCGGCGAAAATGGTAATATGGTGCTTTCTGCCCATAACGATATTTTTGGTGAAATATTTAGAGAGTTAGACCAATTAAAACCAGGTGATGTAATTATTGTTTATACTAACCAGCGGCAATTTACTTATATTATTACGGGTACTCAGGTAGTGGAACCCACACGGGTTGAAGTAATGGCTCCTACCAGTAACCCAACAATTACCCTTGTTTCATGTTATCCATATTTGGTAGATACCGAGCGGATTATTGTCTCCGCCGTGCTACAAAACCCTTAGGAGAAATAAAATGGCAAAGAAAAAAGCAACATTTAATAATTTAAATCGCGGTGGCGCAGCAACTGAGTTTAACCCAGACTACAGCGATGTAAAAAAAGACCTAAAACGCATAGGTCTATTAGCTGGTACCTTTTTTGTGATTTTAATTGCATTAACTTTCTTTTTAAGATAAGCAATGGCTGGTTATCACCAGCTTAAAAACGAGATTAAGGAGACTTGAATGCCAAACCGCATGTTCGTGCCTGGTCCGGTAGATGTTGACGATGAAGTGTTGCAAGCCCAAACAAGACCCATTGTGCCGCATCGCAATAAAGAGTTTGAAGAAATCTTCCGGAATGCCGCAGAAAAAGCAAAGGCTTTATTCTTTACCGATTCTCGCGTCTTTATCATGACCAACTCTGGTTCGGGCGCGCAAGAAGCAACTGTTCGCAACTTAGCCGACAGCCATATTCTTGCTGGAGTAAACGGTGCTTTTTCAGAACGCTGGTTTAATGTGGCAGAAGCAAACGGCAAACAAGCGACCAAAATAGAAGTACCGCTCGGGCAAGCGATAACACCCGAAATGGTCGAAGAAGCGCTTAAGAAGCAGAAATATGAGCTGGTAATCATCGCTCAAAATGAAACATCAACCGGTGTGCGCAACCCTGTAAAAGAAATTGCCGAAGTGATTCAACGCGTTAGCCCAGAGACCCTTTTTGCGGTGGATGCCGTCTCTTCGTTAGGCGGCGACAAAATCGAGATGGACGCGTGGGGCATTGATTTAATGTTCACCTCTTCTCAAAAAACCTTGGCTTTACCTCCAGGCTTGGCTTTATGCGCAGTAAATGACCGCGCGCTGAAGAAAGCTGAGACAGTTTCAAACCGTGGTTGGTATTTTGATCTCGTTTTACTAGAGAAACACCGATTAAAAGACAGTACCCCCATGACGCCAGCTATGTCCTTAATTTTCGCGCTGGACTTTCAAATGGACCGTATTTTGAAGGAAGGCATTGAAGCACGCATTGAACGTCACGCCGCCATGGCTCGCCGCACCCAACAATGGGCAGAAGCCAAAGGCTGGCCGCTGCTGGCTCCCGAAGCCTATCGGTCTCGAACCCTAACGGTGGTTCGCAACCCAGAAAGTTTTGACCTTTCCGCATTTAACAAATTCCTCGCGCCCAAAGGCATGAAACTCGCCAACGGCTATGGCCCTTTAAAAGGCAATACCATCCGCATTGCCCACATGGGGGAAATTGTGATGGATGACTTAAACCGCTTATTAAGCGCCTTGGATGAATTCACCGCTTAAATTTTTTATTAATTAATTAAAAACTGCCTGATTAATCAGGCAGTTTTTAATTAAAGTGTTTCATTAATCGCCAATTGCAAAGAAAAACCCTTCTTGGGTGGCTACATAAAAACGGTCTGGCACCAAAGCGCCACCCGTTACAAGCACGCCTTCCGGCAGTTCAAATGTCCAAAATGGGTCGGTTTGCCCCAATGCCACAGCAGAACATTCGGCTTTACCGTGGTTGCTGCCACAAAGGTAAAAGTTATTTATAGCATCGAAAGCAATTAAGATGCTTGGGCGATACGGTAAACGATTGTGATTAATTGTCTCACCCTCGGCGTCTACCCATAACAAATTCGAATCTTCATCGGGAGATGTGTAATGAATCCATGCGCTTTTATCTGGCAGCACACCCATGAGGCTGGGAAAGCCAAAGAAGGAAGTGCGTGACCACTGCATATGATTTAATATTTGTGGTCTTTCACCATCAAACTCCCAAGCGTACAATTGACTTTCAAAACGAGCTTGTAAATTTCCATCCAAGCCAACCACAAATTGCTCGATGACCAGCGGGTTGTCAAAACTAATTTTTTGACCACTATTAGTGATTAAAGCGGTATTTCGTAAAAAAACCAAGTTTTCATCTGGGCTCAAAATGGGTTCATAGGTTACGCGACGGGTATAGGCGGATTTTTGCCAAAGCAATTCACCAGCGCTGCTGATTGCACGTACATCACCGATAACAGTGTAGTAAGCAATGTTATTAATCCCTACGATTGGACCAGATGTTGCTTCGAAGTCACCATCGGGTCTGTTATTCCAGCGAAATTCTCCGGTAGATGTAAACGAACTCAGCCCGCCACTTTGGTCGGCGACATAGATGTTTCCTTCCACATCCAAAGCGGGTGAGCCAACCCCAGCCGCCGGAAGTGATTTTTGCCAAATTAACTGCCCTTCAGGAGAAAGCGCAATTAATTGCCCAGCCAATGTGGCAAGGTAAATTTCTCCGCTATTTGAAACGGCTGGCCCGCCTGAAAAACCGCCTGCATCTTGATATTGCCAAATCACTTGCGGCTGATTAATGGGTTCTGCTTGCGCCCAAAGCGTGCCATACGGGTCGTGATATTGAGAGCCCCATAAATGCCCGCCAGGCACTGGGTAAACCAACGGTTGAGGGCGCGTGATAACGCTCCATTGATAGGATAAAGCTATCAGCGCGGCCAGCAACAAAAAACCACCAAAAACGGATTGAACTGGATGAGCCCGAATCCATTTTTTTGATGGTGTAACTCTTTCGTCATCCATCTGCCAAAGCCATTTTTGTATTTTTTCCCACAATGCAGAAGTGCGGGCGTGGGCATTGGCTTGACGGCGAAGCCCCTCGCCGAGCAAATTAAACCCCAAAATGGTAATGAAAACTAAGGTGCCTGCCGCGAACATTTTCCAAGGGCCGGTGTAAATATCCTCACTGACGCCGGAGAGCATTTGACCCAGCTCTGGCATACCGCTTAAACGAGCCGCCACGGTGTCACTGATCCAGACCCATACTTCTCCACCGACATAGTAACCAAGAAAACCTAACCCAGCGGTTAGTAGCAAGGTGGAGCTAATTTCGAAGGTGAAGAGCATCCATAAAAATGGGATGATTTGACGAAGGACATGACCGATTAACAAGCGACGGCTGGAGGCGCCCATGGCGCGTGCCGATTCGATGAACGGCTGGCTGCGGATGATAATGGTTTGGTCTCTGACCATGCGCGCTGTATCTGCCCAGCCGGTGATAGAAAGCCCCAGCACAAAACCCCAAGGGCCATAGGTTGTACCGAGGGTTGCAACGGTAGCCAAAGCAATAATAATAATGGGGATTGATAACGCCGCGCCTATGAGCGCATTTAAAATATTGCCAAATGGACCACTGTTCCAGCCTGCCAATAAGCCAATGCCAGTGCCTACTAGTAAACGCAAAACAGCAACATACCCTACCAGCATTAAAGTTGGTCTTAACGCCCAAAGCATTTGGCTGAGTACATCGCGGCCCCATTTGTCAGAACCAAGCGGGTAGCCTTCCACGGTGAAGGGCGGGTAAGGCGCTGAAATCCATACATCACCATGCTGAATGACACGCTGTTCTTCAAGGGGGTTGCGCGGCGCAATACTTGGGCCCAGTAATGCAATAAAAAGAGTAAACCCAACAATGATTAAGCCCAAACTGAGCGGCCAATTAATGGGGTGTTTAACCATTTGAAACCGCCTTATTTTGAATTTGCATGCGTGGGTCTACTTGATGGGCTACGATATTGGCAACAATATCGGCTGTAATTAATATGGCAGCGATAACCGTAATTAAAGTTGCGACGGTGGGCGCATCTAAATAGGTTGGGGGCAAAACAGCACTCGCGATATGCGCGGTGGTGGGCGGTTGAAGAGATTGAGCAAGCATTTTTCCTAAACCCGGCCAGCCAAACAACCATTCCACTAAAATAATTTCGCCGACCATTAATCGCAACGAGCTAGCCACTGTTTGTGCCAAAGGCGCAAAAATATTTCGTAAGGCGGTTTTGCGCCGGATTAATTGCCACGAATGGCCAAAGCTGCGCGCCGCAGAAACATAGTTTCTTTTAAACTCTTCGGTTAATAAGGTTGCGGCGGTTTGAGCAATTTGCACCGCTGGCCGAAAGGTTAATGCAATTAAGGGGAAAACAAGGTGTAAATCCCAGCCAAAGCCGCGAATTGGAAAAAGTAAACCTTGTTGGGTTGCAGGTGTATAAAGCAAGTAATAAACTGAGCCGGTAATTAATGAAGCCCCAATGTAAAAACCTGGCATTGCCAAACTGACTGTTGTTACAGGAATTAACCAAGCGGCAATACGCGGCGGGTTGGTTTGAGCAGCAACCCAGCCAACCAAAGCACCGACCAACAAACTTAATGTAAAGGCAATGCCTAGCAATCCGAGGCTTGCTACAGCCGCATCTTGCACATAAGCTAGTAAATCCACCCCGCGCGCAAAGGGTGTCACTAACTTTTCTTGATTAAGAATTGACTGAATATACACTTCATATTTCGGCCAAAAAGGTCCCGCGCCGCCTGAAGCCACAATCATTGGATGAGCCGCCAATTGAATGTAGCGGCCGTAATGAGCGTAGGCGAATGAAAAAATATTTACCACTACTAAGAGAACAAACATCCAAGCAATACGTTTGATGATTAAAAAAAACATACAATCTCCTCACCCAAGTTGTATTTATTTTAAATGCTTTTTAATGTTTCTTAAAAATAAAAGCCTCGCTTAGTAGCAAGGCTTTTGCTTAATTAAATAAATGCGGTTTATTCATCTTCTGGGTAATTCCCTAATATTTGTTCAATATGCTCTAAAACATCTTCCGATAATTTTTCAACCGCGTCGGCTGCTTCTAAATTTTCCATTAATTGTCTTTCGTTAGTCGCGCCGGTAATCACGCTGCTCACATCCTTGCGTCGTAAAAGCCAAGCCAACGCCAATTGAGCAGTTGTAATGTGTAAATCATCTGCAATTTTTCCGAGCGCTTTCACTTTTTCAACTCGCTCAGGGGTAATGCGGTCACGAATCCAACTCATGCTTTGCATGGCTGCACGGCTTCCTTCAGGAACGCCGTCGTTATATTTTCCAGTTAAAACCCCGTAATACAACGGGCTCCATGTGGTTAATCCAACGCCGTAATCCTTACAAATCGGCGCCAGTTCCAATTCCACACGGCGGCGATGAAACATGTTGTATTGTGGTTGCTCCACAATCGGCGCGATTAAATGATGGTCTTTCGATGAAAGAAACGCGGCAGTAATTTGCCACGCGCGCCATTCAGAAGTGCCCCAGTATAAAATCTTTCCCTGCCGAATCAGCATATCCATGGTTGAAACGACTTCGTCAATTTGAGTATCTGGGTCAAAACGGTGGCAAAAATACACATCAACATAATCGGTGCCTAATCGTTTCAATGTCGCATTAATAGATTCAACAATATGCTTACGAGATAGACCTCGCCCGTTGGGTCCGGGCATACTTGGCCAAAAAACCTTGCTCGAAATCACCACCGATTCGCGAGATAGGCTTTTTAAGCCCTTTCCCATTACCCGTTCGGCATCTCCATTGGCATAAATATCGGCATTATCAAAAAAATTAACCCCAGAATCATGCGCGGCATGCATTAAATCAATCGACGCTTGCTCGTCAACCTGAGCCCCAAAGGTAACCCAAGACCCCAGCGCAATTTCGCTAACTTTTAAGCCCGAGCGTCCCAACCGTCGATAATGCATCCAAACCTCCTTAATTAAGGGCTAACACTTAAAACATTACCAAATGAATCCATCTCTAGCGTCCATTGCGTCCCCGGTGTTAATTGTAAAAATAAAGCCTCGTCATCGGTCGTATAGGTTACTGGTCCGGTCTCAGTCATAAAATAAATCGTATATTTTTCTTTGCGCTCCCCTTCACGCTGACCTTCGCCTAAGGTAACATCTGGCCAATACGCTGAAAAATCAGCCCCTGTGCTGGTTAACTCATCTACCTTGCCCCAATCCTTCACCGTAAACTCACAGTAATTGGCATAAACCTCATAAGAACAATCCTGAACAACCTCAGCATACCCATTGCCTTGGTCTACCTCATATGGCGTACCGCACACTTCAATCGCACCCGGGGCAGACTCATCTTGCGTGGTATACAACTTTTCAGAGCAAGAAACAGCCTGCGCATCGGCAGGAACCTTCTCTTCCCAGTCAGAGCGTTTTACATCCGTTAAAGCCTGAATTTCAACAAAGCGATTCCACTCAACCTGTTCTACACGGCCAATTCTGGTTTCAGTTCTAAAGAAGATGAAACCTAAAATGACACATACGCCAAACAGAATTGCCAAAATGGGCAAGGCCATCCACGGGCGAAAAGAGCTAGGCTGGCTCACCACCGGTTTTTGTTCCGTTTTTAAAGTAGCCCCTCCGCTAGAAGCCCCACCGGCATTTAAAACAGCACCACAGGCCGAACAACGGCTTGTGGTTGCAGCATTTTCTGTACCGCAATTCGAACATTTAATTGAATTTTTGCTGCTCGGCGAACTGCCAAAAGCGCCCATTACAGTGCCGCTCACACGCCGTTTCCCTTCTCGAATATCACCACCGCACTGCGAACAAGTCTCGGCATTCGCTGGGTTTCTGGCATCACAATACGGGCAGTGAAAATCGGCGCCTTGGCTGGCGGCTTTAATTTGGTTTTCGTCTTTAAGAATTTCAGCTTGTGCTTTTTGTTGAAACTGCACATTTACCGGCTGAGGGCTACCGCAAGAACCGCATGTTTTAACAGCGCCAGCGTTTTTATTACTGCAATTTGGGCATTGCCACTCTAATTCTACAAAACCAGATGATTTTTTTGCCATCGTTTAACCTTTATTTCGGGGGAACAATAAAACGAATTCCAAACTCACAAAAAACATTATTCCCTTTTCGCAAGCCCCAATTTGATTCGTACAAGCCATCTAAATTTGGTGCAAGCATGTTCACTTTAACGTTATATGTTTCACCTGGGTAAACATCCCGTTCAATTAATGTCTCATTGGGAATATCATGAAGCGACCGTTTACCACTCAAAAAGACCAGTTCTACCCCTTCGTTTGACCAAGCCAAGCTGCCTGCATTAAGAACTTTCCAAACTGCATTAAATTTTGTCTTGCCGTCAATTTTTGTCAAGCCTGCGGGATCAGTCTTAATTAACTGGCAAGCGTATTCACCAGAACCCTGAATCGGTGCACCGGATGTAGACTGAGCAGCGGCTGTTCCCGTTCCTGATGTAAACGGAGTAATTGTAGGCAAAACGAACGGGGTAACTGTAGGAACAAAAGTCGCCGTAGGAAAATCGGTAATGGTTGGCTTCGGCGTATTGGGTGGAGTCTCTGTTATGGTAGGGCTGGGCTGCGGCGTAAATGTCACAGGCGGGGTTAATGTCAAAAACGCCATTGTGGCAGCTACCATTGTCTCAACCGCTGATTCTTGATTCCCTAACAGAATATCAGCAGAGAGCGGACCACAACCGCTTAATATAAGTGAAATTATGAGAAGAAGCCCTAGCCCTTTATGCTTCATTGATATTAAAAAAGCCTATTTAACACGAATGATTAAATAAAAACGGCACATTAACTGGCTGCCATTCATTAAGCCCCAATAGGTAACATAAGTACCTGGGTTCTTCGGTGCTTCCATATCAATATAAACTGAAACTTTCCCTTGGGGTTTAACCACTTTAGTAATGTCATATCGGTCGGCTTTGGTATGCATACGGGTTCCACCCAAAAATACCAAATCAACCCCATTCCAACCGGCGGTCCCTGTGTTTAATAGCGTAAAACGGGCATCAAAATCGGTTCGCGGATTATAGGCCGTATAATCTTTCGGGCTTTGAGAGAGCAAATAGCATTTATAAGTGCCGCCAGGCGCTGCCGCCGCAGTAGATGCGGGGAAAAATGCGGAAAAAGCAATTACCAAAGCCATTAATGTTACAAAAAGTTTAGAGTGTTTCATGGTAGTTTTCTCCTTATAAATAAAGGCGCGGACGCCATACTTAAAATTAAGTATACACGCCCGCGCTTAAAATACCAACTTACTCAGCTGGGGTTTCGTCCTCGCCGATGCCTAACGGTTTCCACTTGCTGGCATCCTTTAATCGGTGCTGAATACCATTTCGCTCATGAAGCATGTCAAAGCCTTCTGGTTTAATAAACATTTCATGCCCATCCAAAAGACCCAACACACCTTCTTGGCCGGGTTCTGGGCGTTTAATCCCTTTATATTTGGCTGCCATCGATGGGTGGTAGTCTGTCGGCTCTTCATAAGTGGTGATATAGCCTTCATAGTTTCGCAAAATCACCTTATGGTCAGAAGCGCTGATCATGTAATTGGGCATAACCGGTATTTTTCCGCCGCCGCCGGGGGCATCCACAATAAACTGCGGAACCGCATAACCCGAAGTGTGACCGCGCAGCCCTTCCATAATTTCTATGCCTTTAGCAACCGGGGTACGGAAATGCCCCGCGCCTTCTACCAAATCGCATTGATATAAGTAGTAAGGGCGAACACGAATACGCACCAATTTATGCACCAACTCGCGTTGAATATGCACATTATCATTAACCCCTGCCAACAAGACCGATTGGTTCCCCAATTGAATGCCAGCACGAGTCATACGGTCGCAAGCTTCTTCTAGTTCCTTACTAATTTCATTCGCATGGTTAACATGAATATTAATCCACAACGGATGATATTTTTGTAAAACATCACATAGTTCTTGAGTTACGCGCATGGGCATAAAGACCGGCACACGAGAACCAATGCGGATAATTTCGATGTGAGGGATTTCTCGCAGACGCCCGAGCAACTCCTCCAAAATTTTTGGAGCCAATACCAGCGGGTCACCGCCCGAAAGCAAGACATCTCTCACTTGCGGAGTTCGTTTAAGATAGTCAATTTGCATCTCAAACTCTTCTCGCTTAAACGTTTGGCCCGGATCACCGACAATACGTGAGCGGGTGCAATACCGGCAGTAAGAAGCGCATTGCGTGGTTACCAGCATCAGCACACGGTCTGGATAACGGTGAACCAAACCAGGCACGGGGGAATGTTTGTCTTCAGCTAGTGAATCTTCCATCATGGCTGTAAAGGCTTGCATTTCGTCTGCCTTAGGGATAACCTGTAAACGGATGGGGTCGTTCGGGTCGGTTGGGTCAATTAACGAAATAAAGTACGGGGTAATATCTACCCGAAAAAGCCCTTGGGTTTGTAAGGCTTGCCGCTCCGAATCGGAGAGGGGTAGAACTTTTTCAATATCTTCTACACTGTTTAAGCGGTTGCTTAATTGCCAACGCCAATCATTCCATTTTTCGTCGGGAACATCGTTATAAATTGGTGCACGTTTTGAAACAAACGGGGTAGCCATTATTTTCTCCTTTTAATTAATAATTACAGATTTTGAGTTAATAAAATAACTCAAAAGGAGGGTCATGGTCTGGCCGAAAAAAGCCAGCCCGAGAATCAACAAAAATCATCATAAAATCATTGTATTAGTAAAGGGAGCGCGGGTCAATGATAAATTAATCAAACTATTTTTAATGAAATAATTCAAACACCTTAATTTTGGAGAATCAAAATGCCCTTAAAACTAGATGAAATGAATGTTGAACACAACCCCAGCCGTAACCGCTTTGAATTAAATATTGGCACTTATACCGCCGTACTAGATTATTACTTGCAAGGTTCCACTATTGTTTTTACTCACACCGGTGTGCCGCCCGCTTTAGAAGGGCAAGGCATTGGCAGTAAATTGGTTAACAGCGGCTTAATGTATGCGCGTGAAAACAACCTTAGGGTCGTTTCGATGTGCTCATTTGTAGATGTCTATATTCGCCGCCACCCAGAATTTCAGGATTTAACGAAGCCAAAGTAAGGTTGGTTTTTATTAATTAAATCAATTTCCGAGCGGCGGCAAAATGACACCACCATTTACCCGTTCGAACAAATCAGTTAACGTATTAAACGAAGCGATTCGTAAAATACCATTTTTATCTACCATTACGGCACGACCAAAATAATTAATTTGGTCTACAAACACTATGGCATATTGAGCAGGCAGCCAATCTTCTTCCATAATTACTTCGTTGGGGGTTTCAATGACAGCATATAAAGCGGGTTTGCCATACAGCAAGGCGTCAATAATTTGTTCTTTTTCTTCTTCTCGAAAAACAAGGCCTTCATGCCCTAGCAGCATAAAACCACCAACCAATGTACCTTCGGCTTCTTCTGTTTTACACTTGGGCGGGCCGCCTAAGCCATCATTTTTGGTACAGGCTTCTTGGGTAAAGTAAATTAATTCACTTAATGCTTGGCGGTTACCAGTAAAGACAGCTTCTAAAACAGCATCCACAGTCTGAATATCCAGCCGAGTTTCTGATGGATAAAATAAAATTTGTTCAGAAGATGGCTGTTCTTCAATTAATACAGATAAGGTGGCAGTTGCTTCTGGTAAAGGCAAAACCAGCGAAGAATCGGGCGTTGGCAACCCTTCTTCGGTTACGGGGGCAGGCTGGGGGGCGCCAGCCGGAGCGCATCCCGTTAAGATCAAAATTAAAATAAGCAGTCCTGTTATTTTTTTCATATCGAATCCTTTCGAGATGTCCGTGCTATACTGCTGCCAATTGTAAACTAGGAAGGTAAATGAAAGATGAAAAATTCAGAGCGTTTGCAGCTTTTAAGTGACGAATACCGCATGTTGCAGGGTTTTTATGAGGATATAGACCACCGCTGTTTAATGATTAAAAACTGGGGGATTACAGTGGGGCTGGCCGCGCTGGGGGCTGGTTTAATTTATACCGGCTGGCTCTATCTGGCAGCTTTTTTATCGGCTGTGATGTTTTGGTATTTAGAAGCCTATTGGCGCGGGTTGGGTTATTTTTTCGCGCAGCGCATTCGCCAAATTGAGGTTGCCTTACAAACAGATGCTTGGGAAGAAATGGCTCCGCTGCAGGTTTATTCTGTTTGGGAAGCCGAATTTAAAAAGGTGGGGAATCAAAAATTTCGATACTTGTTTCGAGATATTACAATTTTGCCACACGCCGCCATTGCACTAACCGGGCTTGGTTTATTTGTGTTGGCCTTGTATGGCATTAATTTACTGGGATAAAGATGTTAACCATTATTGAAGTGCTTGGCATGATTACGTTTGCCTTTTCGGGAGTGATTGAAGCGCATCGGCGCGGCATGGATTTAATTGGTATTTTTGCCATTTCGTTTGTAACGGCATTTGGCGGCGGCACTTTAAGAGATGTGCTGTTGGACCGAACACCGCTAGCATGGGTGGCTGAACCCGGCTATATGGTTTTGATATTTGCCATTTCAGTGATTGGCACGTTAATTATCCGCTTAGGTTTATTTAGCATTGATGAAAAAAGTATTGTCTTGCCAGACGCGTTAGGTTTGGGGTTATTCAGCGCAGCGGGTACTGCTTTTAGCTTACAGATGGGGCTTTCACCTATTATTGGTATTTTTATGGGAATGGTCAGCGCCACCTTTGGCGGGGTGATTCGAGATATTGTTTGTAACGAAGTGCCGGTTATTTTTCGGCGGGGACAGTTGTACGCCACGTGTGCTTTGCTTGCTTCTTTTGTGTTTTGGCTATGCCAGTTGGCTGGTTTAAACTATAGCTTATCTGCTACGGCTAGCATTTTAGTGGCGGCTGCCTTAAGGGTATTGGCTGTACGCTATGATATTACATTGCCTTTTTAATTAAATTTAATTAAAAAAAGCCAAAGCAATTGCTTTGGCTTTTTTTGTTGGGTTAATAATTACTTAACCAAATTACGTAATACCGTATGCAAAATGCCACCGTTACGGAAGTAATTCACTTCAACGCTGGTGTTAAGCATGGCTTTGGCTTTGAAATTAATCACTTGACCGTTCGGTTTAGTGGCGCTGACATTTACCAAACTCTGCGGAGCCATCTCATCACTTAGGTCAATGATGTTGAAGGTTTCAGTGCCGTCTAAACCCAGTGATTCTACATTTTGCCCGTCTACAAAAGTTAATGGCAAAACACCCATGCCGACCAAATTAGAGCGATGAATACGTTCGAAAGATTCGGCTATAACAGCCTTGACACCTTGCAGCATAGGACCTTTGGCTGCCCAGTCTCGGCTGGAGCCGGTGCCATATTCTTTACCCGCCAAAACCACCGAAGGCACGCCTTCTGCTTGATATTTCATAGCGGCATCGTAAATGGGCATTTCTTCACCAGATGGCTGGTGTTTGGTCCAGTTACCTTCTTTAGGTTTTACCATTTGGTTCTTTAAGCGAATGTTTGCAAAAGTACCACGCGCCATAACCAAATCGTTACCACGGCGAGAGCCGTACGAATTAAAATCTCTTGGCTGCACACCGCGTTCTTGTAAATATTTTCCAGCGGGGCTATCGGCGGCAATAGAGCCAGCGGGAGAGATGTGGTCGGTTGTAATCGAGTCTGCAAAAACACCCAACACGCGGGCCGTTTTAATGTTCTCAATCGACGGAACATCCAGCGTTAATTGTTGGAAGTATGGCGGATGATGAATGTAGGTGGAGGCTTCATCCCATTGATATAAATCACCTTCACTAATTTTAATATCCAGCCATAAGTCGGTACCCGTAAACACATCCGCATAGCGTTCGTTAAACATAGAGGTGCGAACGTTTGCGGTAATGGTTTCCATTATTTCTTGTTGGGTGGGCCAAATATCTCGCAAGTAGACGGGTTGCCCAGTTGAATCGGTGCCAAGCGCTTCATTATCTAAATCAATATCAACCGTGCCAGCGAGAGCATAGGCTACAACCAATGGCGGAGAAGCCAAAAAGTTGGCTTTTACCATTGAATGAACACGCCCTTCAAAGTTACGATTACCAGAAAGGACCGCCGCCGCTACCAAATCACTACCGGTCACCGCTTTGGCTACTTCACCGGGGAGAGGCCCACTGTTGCCAATACAGGTGGTACAACCATAACCAACCACATTAAAGCCAAGTTTTGCTAAAGGCTCAATTAAATTGGCTTGTTTTAAATATTCAGTAACCACACCAGAACCAGGAGCCAAGCTTGTTTTTACATAAGGCTTAACCATTAAGCCTTTTTCGACTGCTTTTTTGGCAAGCAAACCCGCGCCAACCATCACTGAAGGATTGCTGGTATTGGTGCAAGACGTAATGGCAGCGATAACCACCGCGCCATGAGTCATTTTGACTGAACCGCCATTGCTACCGAAGGTGGCTTCGCGTTTCAAATCTTCTGGTTTTAATTCATAGCCACGATCTTTAACCGGTGTAGTTAAAATTTTCTGAAACGATTGTTTTAATTCAGCCATGGGTACGCGGTCTTGGGGTCGTTTCGGACCAGCCAAAGATGGAACAACTGAATCTAAATCAAGTTCTACAACATCGGTATATTCTGGTTCTGGTGAAGTTGCATCGTGGAATAAACCTTGAGCACGGCAATAGGCTTCGGTTCGGGCAATCACATCATCCGGGCGGCCTGTTAATTTCATGTAGCGAAGAGTCTCAGCATCCACAGGGAAGAAACCCATCGTGGCGCCGTATTCAGGAGCCATATTCGCGATGGTGGCACGGTCTGTCAAGGCCATAGAAGCTAGCCCCGGACCAAAAAATTCTACAAATTTATCTACTACACCTTTTGAGCGCAGGATTTGTGTAACGGTTAAAACCAAGTCGGTCGCGGTAACACCTTCTCTTAATTTGCCGATTAATTTAAAACCGATGACATCGGGCAATAACATATCCATCGGTTGGCCGAGCATAACAGCTTCAGCTTCGATACCACCCACACCCCAACCAACCACACCCAAACCATTAATCATGGTGGTATGAGAATCAGTCCCAACAAGGGTGTCTGGGAAGGCGAAGGTTTCACCCGCTTCGGTTTTGGTCATGACAACGCTGGCTAAATATTCAAGATTAACTTGATGCACAATGCCGGTCATCGGCGGCACCACGCGGAAATTGCTAAAAGCTTGCTGACCCCATTTAAGGAATTCGTAGCGTTCTCGGTTACGCTGAAATTCAACTTCGGTGTTGCGTTGTAAAGCATCTTGCGAGGCAAAGAAATCAACTTGAACAGAGTGGTCGATTACCAAATCTACAGGAACCAACGGATTAATTTTCTTTGGGTCGCCGCCTAAACGGGCTACCGCCGCACGCATGGCTGCTAAATCTACTACGGCAGGAACGCCGGTAAAGTCTTGCATCACCACACGGGCTGGCAAAAAGGGTATGCCCATGCGCTGACCTTTGGGCGTCCATGATGCAATGTTTTTAACATCTTCTTGGGTTATTTCAGCATCGTTACATTGACGCAAAGCCGCTTCTAGCAAGATGCGGATAGAAAACGGTAAGCGGCTAAGGGTAGCCAGCCCAGCTTTTTCTAACGCATCTAGGCGGTAGATGCTAAATTCTTCACTTCCTACCTTTAATTTATCTTTTGCTCTAAATAGGTCTTTCATTTTTAATCTCCTTTGTGGTGAGTCACCACATTGAGCGAAAGGACAAGAGGGTGCGCCCTATTTGTTCTTTAGGCCAAGGTGGTGCAAAATAAACGGGAGCCACGCCCCCGTTGTTTATAATTTTAATTCTTTCTTAAGCGAATCAACCAATTTGCTTTTTTCTGGAGGCGGCAAAAAGGCTGCTTGGGCGCCTGCAATGATGGTTTGTTTCAGACTATCTTGGCTGATTTTTAAATCTTCAACTGCTAGGCGATATTCATGCCCAAGGGTTATTTGCGAAATGGATGGGTCATCGGTATTAAAAATAACATTTAAACCTGCCGCCAACATAGCAGGGGCGGGATGCTCCGAACGTGAGCGCGCGACCCCAGTTTGATAATTGCTGGTAACACATACCTCAAAGGGGGTCTTGTGTTCTTTGGCAAGGGCAGTTGTAAAATCATCTTCTAAAACACGCACACCATGCCCAATGCGGTCTGCTTCAAAAAACTCAATCGCTTCACGTACGTTTTCCGCGCCTTGCCACTCACCCGCATGGATGGTAGTTTTTAAACCAGCTTGCTTTGCTTCTTTAAAAATAGGTTGAAACGGCTTCGCCGAAAATTCTGCTTCGTTCCCGGCCAAGTCTAGGCCAACTACGCCCCGCTCTCGGTGGTCTGCCGCCAGCCAAGCCACTTGTTCGGCTAGCTCTACCGATTCATGCCGATTAACCGAAGCAATTAATCGCACAATGACATTATATTTTTTGGCAGCATCTTTGGCACTGGTACAAACCCAATCCATCACATCATGCAGTGGAAATCGTTCGGCGCGGCTTAATGCTACCGGTGTAAAACGTATTTCTAAATATCGAACATTATCTTTGGCCGCATCTTCTACTGTTTCACGCGTAATTCTATGAATGACATCTGGAGAGCGGTAAAACATACGCAAGGTATTAAACTTGCCCAAAAAATTCTCAAAATTAAGCGGTTCTTCATCTTGCACTTGTACCAATCGGCTTAAACGCACCACGCTGGCAGGAATGGTCATGCCATGTTGCCGCGCGACATCTAACATGGTTTGCAAACGCAAGGAACCTTCCAAATGACGATGAAGTTCCACCTTTGGCAAACTACGAAAATCTTCTGGTACAAATATTGGAAATGTCAAACCACAACCCCTAACCTTAAACTATCTTTTTTTATGACGTCTACGGCCAGCTTTTGCAGCATTCTCTTCTTCAGATGTTTGAGCGGGTGCTTCAAGGGGCAAGTCTGCGGAGGCGGTAGCGGTCATACGTTGAGGTTGATAAAGAAACATACGGCTGGCTACCCCTGAACGTATTTCACCCATCAAAACTTGAAACATCTCTGATGCTTTGCTCTTATATTGTACCAGCGGGTCTCGCTGCGCGTAAGCCTCTAAACCAATTGATACACGCAAGGATTCTACTCTGGTTAAATAATCAACCCACAACTCTGAAATAACGCTTAACAATAATTGTCGATAGGTATTGTTAAGTACTTTTTCTCCACCGTCAAAAGACTGCCACATGGTTATAAAATTTTCACGAGCTTCTGTTAAATGTTCTGTAACATCTTGCAAGAGTGTTTCAGCAGGCCGTCCATCTAACAAACTAGCAGCCAAATAAACATAACTAAAACGAGCATAATCTTGTTGGCTGCGCTGCCGCGTCTTCGAATCAAAGACCGTGCGGCGTCCTCGTGTTAAAGAACCCAATATTTGAATTAATCCAGATTCATCTAATGTTTCTGCATCAACTCGCTCTAATAATAAGTCTAAATCACGGGCAACGACTCCGTCGGAGCCGCTTAATTTTTCACGCCTGCTTTCTAACATGCTTTTAACGGCTTTCAACATTTCTTGTTCGGCCGCAGCCCAGCCCATTTTACTTAATTGGTCTCGGCTAATGGTTAATGGTTCACTTAATCGTAACTCAATGGCGGCGGCTAAGCGTGTCATCCCAACACTCGTCAATTGAATTTCAATTTGTTCTTTAATTAAATCTTCTATAGAGAGAGGATCATTTTGTAAACTGCGAAGCTGCTCGCTATTTAATCGAATTGAAACGCGCGCTAGCCCATTTAATTCTTCTAACAATTCTTGCGGGCGGCGCTGCTCTTCAGAATCTTGAATTGCTTCTAAAAAGATATCAATGGCATCAAACCGCTCTTCTAATTGAGCATCTAAACTGGCTGCGGTTTGTTCTATACTGGCTTCAATAGCATTTAATATGTGGCTTTCTTCGGCTTCAACAGCACGTTTAACAATATCCATAATTGCGTCACGTGGTGATAAAGTCGTTTCAGCTAATTCATCTAACAGCAAGCGATAACTAAAAGATGGGAAAATTCTGTCAGGACCAGAAGCAAATGGCGGCTGAATCGAATCGAGCCAAGCCAGCAACTTCCACGGACCTTCTTCATCTTTGCTGCCTGCTGAAACACGCGCCGCCACTTCAGATTCAAGCATCGCCGCGACATCTTCCATTAAATCTTCTTTGATAAATACACGGTCGCGCTGTTCATAAATGCGTTTACGTTGGGCATTTAAAACATCATCATATTCCAGCAAATGTTTGCGGACATCAAAATTATTGCCTTCAACACGGTGCTGCGAGCCTTCAATCATGCCACTCACCATGCGATGCTCTAAAGGAAAATCATCATCTAAACGAAAACGCTGCATGACGTCGTTTACTTGCTGGCCGCCAAACAAACGCATTAAATCATCTTCCAGAGATAAGTAAAAACGAGATGAACCTGGGTCCCCTTGGCGGGCTGCGCGCCCCCGCAACTGATTATCAATACGGCGGGCGTCGTGCCGTTCTGAACCAATGACGTGTAAACCACCCAAACGGCGAACACTTTCCATTTCATCAAAATAATTTAAGAAATGCTTTACTTCACTTTCATAAATACCATAATCTGCAGGCGTTAATTTCAGCAACGCTTCCCGTTGCTGCTGCGGAGATAAATCATACGGGTTCTCATGGCCTGCTTTTTTAAGCACACGGCTAATAATGGCAAATATTTCTTCTGCCAGTTCACCGCCCAATTTAATATCAACACCACGGCCAGCCATATTGGTGGCAATGGTGACTGAACCAAATGAACCGGCCGAAGCAATAATTTGGCTTTCTTCTGTGTGTTTTCGAGCATTTAACACTTGGTGAGGTACCCCGCCTTGCAGAACGGCTATCAGCCGAGGGGCATCTTCCGCCGAAAGGCGCAGCAACGAAAGCAATCGGGAGATGTTCTGCGGTTCTTCTAAATTAATAGAAGCATTTAAGGGCTTGGCAAATTGCCTCAGCGCCGAAGGGTCAATATCATCTAACGGACGATATAACGACTCTAACTCTGGATATAAACGGCCATCTTCTTCTTTATCATTGGCTTCAAACCAAAGTTCTCTTAATAAACGAATTTGCAGCAAACGCCGAACAGATTCAGCGCGCAAACGCCCCGAAAGTTTTTCAGAATTATCTACCGAGGTTGTGCCTAACAAAACAGGACGCCCCATTACATAATTGCGAACAACCTCGGTAGCAATCGAACGGAATTTTGCTTCAACCGTGCGAAAAACAACATCGGGGTAATCGGTTCGGCGCCACATAACCGGCGTTTTATTGGGGTCTTCTCGAAGAGCAAAATAAACCGCTTCATAGCCATCGGCGTCTTTTTGTTTTACTTCAACCAAATCAGAGCCGTCTCGTGTGGCTAAATATTCAAGATGGGTAGGGATAGGCAACACTTCTAATTGATAAATTTTTGCAAATTCTTCGGCTTCTGTTAAAGCTGTACCGGTCATACCGGCTAATTTTTCATAAATACGAAAGTAGTTTTGTAAAGTAATGGTAGCGTAAGTAACATTTTCAGGTTCAATTTTCACGCCTTCTTTGGCTTCCACGGCTTGATGCAAACCATCACTCCAACGGCGGCCCGGCATTAAACGGCCTGTGTTGTCATCTACAATAATTACTTTACCGCCTTGGACAATATATTCTTTGTTTCGTTTATATAAATATTGAGCGCGTAAGGCTTGTTCGAGGAAACCCAATAAACGGGCTTGCTCTGGGGTTACATCTTCGGGGCGGTCTGGGTCACGCAGCGGCTGACCCAACAACGCTTCTACATGGGCTGTACCCACTTCGGTCATTGCAACGCTGCGGTCTTTTTCAGAAATTTCGTAATCTTCTGGGTTAAGTTGGCGAACCACCTGCGCCATTTCGGTATAAGTGGTTAACTCGCCTTGTGCCGGGCCAGAGATAATTAATGGGGTTCGTGCTTCGTCAATTAATACATTATCTACTTCATCAACAATAGAAAAATAGTGGCCGCGCTGAACCTTCTCTTCATACCGATAGACCATATTATCGCGTAAGTAATCAAACCCAAATTCCGAATTTGTGCCATAAACAATATCAGCCTGATAGGCTTCACGGCGGTCAACCAGCTTTAATTTATCTTTTTCTTCATGAGGAGATTCATATTGCGGGTCCACCACAAAGGCTTTTTTACCGTTTTCAGTCACGGCAGCCATCTGCAAAACACCCACCGTTAAACCAAGAAAAATAAAAATAGGAGACATCCAACGGGCGTCACGGCGGGCTAAATAATCATTCGGCGTTACCAAATGAACACTGCGGCCAGTTAAAGCATTTAAATAAAGCGGCAGGGTAGAAACCAGCGTTTTACCTTCACCGGTGCGCATTTCTGCAATTCGCCCCTTATGTAAAACAATACCGCCCATTAACTGCACATCATAATGACGCATACCCATGGTGCGCTTTGAAACTTCACGAACAATCGCAAAAGCATCGGGCAGCAAATCATCCAGAACGGCTTGTTCTACTTCACGCCGTTCTTTTTCATCTGTAATACCTTCTAATTCATTTCTTAAACGGGTTCGAAATTCTACCGTTTTGGCTTTAAGCGCATCATCACTATAAGCGTGATAAGTGCTTTCTAGCGCATTAATCGCCTCAACCTGAAGCGAAAGTTTTTCTACTTCTCTTTTATTGGGGTCTCCCCCAAAGATTTGAATAAATTTAGATAGCATGAATGTCGCCTTTCAAATCAGCGATTATAGCATAGGGGGTAATGCTCAATCACTCATCCAGAGCTTCTCTATCTAAAAATTAATAGATCTCTTATTAATTAATTGATTTGTTTTTCTATAAATAAGCCATAGCGCGTACATCAAAATGCCCAACCACGTTAATCCCATTAACCAATCCAATGTTATTTGCAGAATAGGCCTTTTCCAAGTGGGTTGGCGGTGATTAATAAAAGCTATTAAGTTTTCTTTATCGGTAGATGAAATTCTCTCAAACAGCACCAACTTATTTTCTTCAGGAAAAACCAAGCTTGCTGGGTTAGTCATATTGAAGTAACCGTTTTTCACTGATGCGATTGGTCCGATTTTTACAAGAGGAGCAAATTCGCCGTTTTCGAGATTGAAAAGAGGTTCATACGCAACTCTATTGCTTGAATTTGTTAAAAAAGTTTCAAAATCATCTACATCGGCTACTGTATTAATCTCTGGTTGCAAACCTTCGTTAATTCTTTGATAACTCATTTCAACCTGAGATGCATCAAACTCAAAAAAATAAATAGAGGCCGGTAATGTCTTATAAACCCACATGCTACATAAAACAAACAAGAAACTAAAAAAATATACTATTCTTTTAATTTTAATGTTAGCAGTTTGCTCTAAAAGAGAAAACCCCCCAACGCTTAACAATACAAGAGGAAATATAAAAATAGCTCCGAATCGAGAATTTACTCGCAAAGAACTTAAAATGGGTAATGTTTTTAAAAAAGGGTAAATTAAACCGTTTGTTAACCGAAGTTCTAACCCTAACCATAAACCAAATAATAAAACGCTTAATAAAATAATATTTGGCTTTTTTAAAATATCCTTTTTAAATTGCGCCGCTTTATCTTTAAAATATAGTATCGATAGCAAAATGCCCACTAAAACGGTCAACGGCAGTGCCATATCAAATTCCCATATTCCATAACTATGCTCTGCTATTTTTTGCACTTGTGCGACGAAATAACTTGCATCAAAACCTTGCGGTAAATAATAAAAAGGTAAAAGAATAGTGGTCCCAAAATACTGCATAAACAAAGATTTAAAAGCACTCCACCCAGAACTTACTAACAAATCGTATTTTTGGCGCGGAAAAAATCTCATAAAAGACAAAATCGCATTTAATTTAGACCCGCTTAATAACAATGTAAACCCAGCAAACCAAAATAAAAGATGGTGAAATCTTTCAACTTTAATTTTGTCTGTAAACAATAAAATCATCGGAATAGAAATTAATAAACTGATGAACAAAAAGACCAATGTGTAAAAACCACCCATTTGAATATTTAACCAAATTAGAATCGCTAAAATTAATCCCTTCTGAAATGGTTTTAGGGCAGGCTGCAATACAGCTAGGGCCATTAACGGCAAAAGATGAAATCCTTGGTAAGTAATATGCCCAACGACAGCATGAGAAAAAACAAAACCGTTCATATTAAAAAAGACTGCTCCAAAAACACTTGTCCAAGAGGGTAATTTCAACACACGGTTTAATAAATAATACATAGACCAAACACCAATAAAAAAATAAATGCTAAATGAAATCCAACTTGCAATTAAGGGATTAAAAAAGAAAGTAAAAAACTGTGTGACTGTAAATTGAGTATGTTGAGGGTTAGGATATGCCGGTAACCCCCCTGCAAAATTAGGGCTATACCATTGAATGTCCAACCCCGATTGCCGCAAAAAAAGTTGAACATCTAATAGCCGTGGAATAAAGTAACTAAAATCATGCCCTATAAGCGGGTAAGTAGAATAAGCGCTGCTAATCGTTACATAAAGATATAGAAAACTTAATGAAAACAAAACAATAATAGACATTATCTTTTTTAATTAACCTTTCACTCAATCACCCTAATTCATTGTATCCCCCTTTTGATAGTTTAAAGCGAACACCCGTTCCAATATTTTAAGACAACCGTCAGGTTCTTTAAAGCTTCTGAATGCTATAATTCTTAAACAGCCATGTCTTTCGTCCACTTACACACTCACACCGTATATTCTCTTTTGGATGGTTTCTCCAACATTAAACAGTTGGTAAAACGAGCCAAAGAGATGGAAATGCCGGCCTTAGCCATTACCGACCATGGCACGATGTTTGGCGTATTAGAGTTTTACAATCAAGCCAAAGAAGCAGGTGTAAAACCAATTATTGGCATTGAAACCTACATGGCTGCGCGAGGGATGACAGACCGTGACTCAAAATTAGATAAAAAAAGCAGCCATCTGCTTTTACTCGCTGAAAATGAAACCGGCTACAACAACCTACTTAAAATTGCTTCGGCGGCACAACTAGATGGTTTTTATTATTTTCCCCGCATTGATAAAGACTTCCTTGCGCAACACGCTGAAGGATTAATCGCTACCACCGGCTGCATGGCGGCTGAAATTCCACGCGCATTAATGGATGAAAACCCCGAAGAAGCCCTGCGCCGCTGGAATTGGTATCACGATGTCTTTGGAGCAGACCGCTTCTATGTTGAACTACAACAACACGATATTAGTGAGTTAGTGGATTTAAACAAAAAACTTCTCGAAATGGGTGCTCGTTATGGGGCTAAATTTGTAGCCACCAACGACGTCCATTACATCGACCCAACAGACGCAGAATACCAAGACGTGCTGCTGGCTATTCAAACTGGCACCTTACTCAGCGATAAAGACCGCATGCGTATGAGCGACCCTTCTTATTACCTTCGCTCACCCGCAGAAATGTCTCGTTTATTTGCAGAAGTACCCCAAGCCATTTCTAATACCCTAGAAATTGCAGAACGATGCCAAGTAAATTTAGATTTCAAAGGCTATCATCTTCCCGAGTTCCCTGTACCCAACGGGCAGACCGACCAAAGTTATTTACGCCAACTGTGCGAAAAAGGATTAGAACAACGCTACGGAGCAAATAAAAACGACCCCAAAGTTCAAGAAAGATTGGATTTTGAATTAGGCGTCATCGACAAAATGGGCTTCAACGCATACTTCTTAATCGTTTGGGATTTATGCCGTCACGCCCGAGAAAATGACATTTGGTATAACACGCGCGGCTCTGCGGCAGGCTCATTGGTTGCTTATTCTTTGTTTATTACGCTTGTAGACCCCATTCACCACCAATTGTTATTCGAACGCTTCCTCAACCCCGGGCGCGTTTCAATGCCAGACATTGACTTAGATTTTCGAGACGACCGCCGCGTTGAAATGTTGGAATATACAGCCAAAAAATATGGAGATGATAAAGTAGCTCAAATCATCACCTTTGGCACCATGGCTGCCCGCGGATCTATTCGAGATGTAGCCCGCGTAATGGATGTGCCGCTTAACGAAGTGGACCGCATTGCAAAATTAGTCCCCGGCAACCCAGGCACCACCCTTCAAAGTGCACTTAACGACGTACCAGACCTTAAACAGGTCTATCAAAACGATGCAACCATGCGAAAAGTTATTGACACCGCCATTCACATGGAAGGTGTCATCCGTAACGCGGGCACCCATGCCGCTGGCGTCGTGATTGCCGATAAGCCACTGGTTGAATATTTACCCCTTCATCGGCCAACATCCAACTCAGAAGAAACACCCATTAAAACAGTAACCCAATTTGAAATGGGCGTACTAGATAGTATGGGCATGTTAAAGGTGGACTTTTTAGGCTTGTCTACCCTTACCGTGATGGCACGCGCCTGCGCCAGAATTAAAAAACGGCACGGCATAACCTACGATTTAGACTCTATCCCCACGGATGATGCCAAATCCTTTGAATTAATGGGCAACGGCCAAACCGCGGGCGTCTTTCAGCTGGAAGGCAGCGGTATGACTCGCTGGGTAGTAGAGATGAAACCCCGCAGCCTAGATAACATTATCGCCATGGTAGCCCTCTACCGGCCCGGCCCGATGGAATTCATCCCCAGCTACATTAAACGCATGAATGGCGAAGAAAAAATTGAATACCGCCACCCATCGCTTGAACCCATCTTTGCCGATACCTATGGCATTCCCGTGTATCAAGAACAAATTATGCGCGCCGCCGTAGAAATTGCAGGCTACAGCCGCAGCGAATCAGACGACCTACGCAAAGCCATCTCTAAAAAGCAAGCCGACAAAATTGCCAAAAATAAAGATAAATTCATCAAAGGTGCTGTCGAAAACGGCGTGATGGATAAAACCACCGCCGCAAAAATCTTTGAAGATTGGGAACAATTTGCTCGTTATGGCTTTAACAAAAGCCACGCGGCAGACTACGGCTTAATCTCCGTTCAAACCGCATTTCTTAAAGCCAATTACCCAGCCGAATACATGAGCGCCTTGCTCTCCGTGTTCAAAAACTCAGCAGACAAAGTAGCCTTCTACATTGCCGATTCGCGAAACATGGGCATTGATGTGCTGCCCCCCAGCATTAATCACTCCGAAATGGACTTCACTATCGAAGACCAACCCAACGGAAAACAAAGTATCCGCTATGGCTTAAGCGCCATTAAAAACGTCGGCGAAGGTCCAGTCAAAACCATCACCGAAGCCCGCAAAGACACGCCCTTTAAAAACCTAAACGACTTCAGCCAACGCACCGACCTGCGCGCGGTGGGCAAACGCGCGCTAGAATCATTAATTAAAGTAGGCGCGCTAGACGAATTCGGCAACCGCGCCGCCCTGCTCGCCACCTTAGAACAAATAATTGCCGCTTCCGCTTCCCACTTCAAAGCTGCCGAAGCCGGTCAAATGTCCCTTTTTGGCACAAGCACCGGCGTGCAAGCCCAAGCCATCCAACTCCCCAACCTGCAAGTCGATTCCAAAGAAGCCCTCAACTGGGAACGCGAACTACTCGGCATCTATCTCTCAGATCACCCGCTCACTGCCCACATCGAAAGCATCTCACGCGCCATCAGCCACAACTCTGCCGAACTTAACGAAGCCAGCCACGACGAACGTGTTCGAGTAGCGGGCATGGTCGTTTCTAGCCGTTCTCATAAAACCAAAACCGGCAAAATGATGGGCTTTGTAACCCTAGAAGACCTGCAAGGCAATATAGAAATGGTACTCTTCCCACGCATCTGGGATAAATTCCGCCACCTTTGTGAAGATGGAAAAATAATTTTCGCCAACGGAAAATTAGATACTGCCAACATGCCGCCCAAAGTATTGGTAGATGAAATAAAAACAGAAATTTCCTACTACCAAAGCGCAGAGGCCGCTCCAAACCCATCTGCGCCAAACGGGTCAACCGCTACTGGCTCCCCCTCAGCGCCATCCGTTAAAAAAATAAATCCAACATCCCAGCCTGCTGCCCGCCTGCAAGAAACCGCCGCGGACTACATCCCCAGCCCAGACGAGAACGAATCAGACAATGGCTATTTTGACGATATGCCCCCGCCGCCTGATAACCCGCCAGACTGGGAAACCTTAACCCCCGCCAACCATTCCCGCACAGCAATTAACGCGGCGCCAGCCGCCCCGCTGGATGACATCCTAACCATGGAGCAGCTCGAACCTTCTGCCAAACAGCCAGAAGCAATTTCAGCTACCGAAGAACGCCCCTCGGTAGAAAGCCCTCGCGCGGGCGCGCCCTCCATCGAGCCAAGCGTTCTTAATCAGGAAAAGCCATCTCTCCCGCCCACCACCCGCCCCATCATGCCGCCCGCGCTTCTCCAAACCGAGAAAGCCAATACACCGCGCATGATGACCATTTATTTACGCCCCAGCGGAGATAACGGACGCGACCGCCGTAGAATTTCGAATGCCTACAGTATCTTGCATGCCTATCATGGGCAAGACCGTTTTTCGTTTTATGTAACGGAAGATGGGCATGGGCATTTAATAGATTTTCCAAACGACTCTACCCGCATTTGTGATGCCTTATTAGAAAGATTACGTAACTTGCTCGGAGAAGATTCTTGGAGAATTGAGGAAATTACTTTCCAATAATTTGTGGCGGCCCAATTGTAGCCGCCACAAATTTCTTTAATTAATCAATCCATACGATAAAATTCTAACCCTATGAAAACCATCAAAAACACCCTACGCCCCCTTTATCACAGCCTTCGTACTTTTCGTTTAGGGTTCTTAACCCCTATCAAATTATTTTTTGCGTTTTATCAGGAGGGGATTTTTCATATTAAAACCCCTTTTACAAAAACACCACTGAATGTCCGCGGCAAAACATCAGATGTAAACGCCTTTTATGAAATTTTTGCTTTACAAGCCTACGAAATCCCTCAAGGAGAAATTAATCTCATTTTAGATTTAGGCGCTAATGTTGGGTTTGCCAGCAATTATTATGCTCACTTTTATCCAAATGCAAAAATTTTTGCAGTAGAGCCTGAAATCAGCAATTATGGCATGTTGTTAGAAAACACAAAAACACTCCAAAATATTTCATGTCAACGCGCTGCCGTTTGGCACCAAGAAACAACCATTTTTTTACAAAACCCCCAATCAGACAATTGGGGTTTCAAGTTTGATGAAGCCCAACCCGAAGATTCAAACCATGCTGTTCCAGCTAAAACCGTGGCTGGTCTAATTACAGAATTAAATATCGGAAAAATTGATATTTTAAAAATTGATGTTGAAGGCGCTGAAAAAGACATCTTTACCGGCAATACAGACTGGCTAGCCAATGTTCGTTATATGCAAATAGAAATCCACTCGAAAGCCGCTTACAAAGCAGTTTTTGACGCGTTAGCAAAATACCCGCGCCACAAAAGCACACGCAGGTATTTTGCCGATTATTTTATTGAAATAAACCCAGAAGATTAAAAAGTTTTATTGGGCGAGGCGCAAAGCCAGTTCTCTCAACTGCACAGGGCTAACCGGTTTTAACAAAACAACATCGGCTTGTTCTCTTAACATTTCTGCTTGTCTTTCATCTGCTGTCGTTAAAATAACGCGTGTATTAACCAATCGTTTGTCCGAACGAATTTTCTCTAAAATTTCAGCGCCCGATGTATTCGGTAAATGCAAATCTAAAACAATTAATCGCGGATTAATTTGCTCTAACCGTTGAATGGCTTGCTGCCCGTCTTTAAAAGATTCCGTTTCAAAAAAAGCCTGCAACGTAATCGTGATAATTTCATTTAATGTTGGGTCATCTTCTATAATAACAACAAATGGTTTACTCATTAATTAAAGGCTCTCTTTTTCAGTTTTAAAAGTTACAGTAAAAGTACTGCCTTTTCCAACAACACTCTCTAAAGAAATTGTGCCGCCCATCAACTCTACTAATTGACGAGTAATTGCCAGCCCCAAACCAATCCCACGGTTATCCCGTGTCATGGCATTGTCTGCCTGCCTAAATGGGTCAAAAATATATGGCTGAGACTCTTTTGGAATACCGATACCCGTATCAACAATCTGCATAAACCAACCCCCATCATTCCCCGCAATTCGAATTTGAACTTTCCCCTGCTGCGTGAATTTAATGGCATTACCCGCTAAATTAATTAATACCTGCCGGAGCCTGCGTTCATCTCCATATACTTCAGCAGGGGCGCTTAATTCAATACTGGTTTCAAACGCTAATCCTTTATTTTTTGCCATTACAGCAATCCCTGCGCTGGCATGCTCTAAAAATTCCTTAATATTAAATCGGTTCTTTTGCAAAATAATTGAATTCGATTCAATTTGTGCCTGGTCTAATAATTCGCTCACCATTCCATTTAAATAATTTGCACTATTCACAATCTCATTAACAGCTCTTTTTTGCTTCTCATTTAAATCACCAAACGTATTGGTTTCTAACAATTCCGCATAACCCAACACGCCACCCAGCGGGGTTCGTAGCTCATGGCTCACTTTGGCTAATAAGTGACTTTTTGCCAAACTTGCTTCAATCGCTTTATCTCTTGCATCTTGTAAAACAGCTTGTGTTTCTTTTACTTGGGTAATATCCCGTATGATTAACACCCGCCCGGTTAAAACCTTCCGGTCATCTCTCAGTGGAGATAGAGTAAATTCATACCAAAGAGCGTTTTCATCATCGCCAAACAAAACTTCTTGCTTAATTTCTTCATCCGTATCAAACTGCTTAATTAATCCTGGCCAACGAGATAAAACATCACTCACATCTTTGCCAATCGGCTCAAACCCTTTTTCAAACCCAAGAATGGCAGATGCCGCTGGATTCGAATCGACGATACGATTTCCAGCATCCATCACCAGCATTCCATCTCTCATGCTTTCAATCACTGCTTCACGAGCAATAGGCACCAAATCTAACAAACGATGCCGGAACAAAGCAAAACCCATACCAAGGCCGGTAATGGTAAAGGCAAACGGCGTTAAATCAATAGGCGTTGGTAAAAAATTAAAAATTGTGATGATATTGGCTACAAAAGGGCTGCCAATCGCAATTAATATCCAAACCATCTGACCGCGATATTGAACAGGCCAATGTAATAATGCCTGAGTAAGAAGCGCCGCCCCTAAAATTAAAGCAATGTAAGAATAAACGGCATGAACCCACCAAAACCAAAAACCATTTATTGTGCTGGCAAGGAAAATTCCACCAATATGCACCATTTCTCTACTAACCCACCACAAATGATGCAAGTCATTCGTGAAAATTAAAAGTATAGAGATAACAGGAATAACAAACAGCCAAATATTTAATCGATATCGGGCAATCAGAGACTTTCGACCTGTATATTCAAGCGCAAATAAAAACCAAGTTACAGGCGTCAGCACCACAGCAATAAAGGTTACATCTTGCCAAAAGGTGATAGCTTCTAAAGTAACAGCAGAAACCTGTACAGTGTAGGTAACCCCCCAATAAAAAATTAAAAACATCATCCAAGAAAAAGATAGCGCGCCATCTGTTTTTCGCTGAGTCCAACTGTACCAAGCTAAAAAACCAGCAACTAAAGCCGCAATAAGGAGTGGGATAGAGTAAGCAGAAAATGAATATTGCATGATGGCTCCTATAAATTTAACTTAACAAACCATTAAGAATTATATATCAAGCCAGTTAACAAACAACGACCTAACAAAAATTGTCAGGTCATTGTCAGGTTGCGTATTTAAGAGTCACTCACGCGTGATTAAGCGCACAGCACGATCGTAAAAGAAATAATCCCAAGCCCAATTAATTAATACAATTAAACGGTTTCGAAAACCAATTAACCCAATTAAATGAACCACCAACCAAACCACCCAAGCAACAAAACCTGAAAAATGCCAACGCCCAATTCGGGCAACCGCCGCGTTTCGCCCAATGGTAGCCAAAGAACCTGGGTCTTGATATTGAAATGCCAATGCTGGCTTGCCTGCTAGTAATCGAAGTATATTTTCACCCGCGGCAGTCCCTTGCTGAAAAGCAACTGTTCCCATCATGGGCATTGGCTGTCCATTTTTTTCTAAATAGGCTGCATCACCAACAACAAAGACGTTTTCAAATTCGGCTAACTGCAAAGTCGGTAAAACTTTTACCCGCCCTTGCCGCCCTTTTTCTACATTAAGGTGGCTATATAAGTCTGCTGCTTGCACCCCAGCCGACCACAACAACGTATGGCTGGCAATCACTTCGCCAGATTCCAATTGAGCTTGCTCCCCATTAAAAAATTTAACCCTTGATGCAGTTTTAACCGTTACCCCTTTTGCTCTTAGTGATTTAATGGCACTCGCTTGCAAATCTGCCGGAAACCCGTTTAATATACTTTCACTGGCTTCTAACAAAATTACCCGCACATCACCAATATCCATTTTTGGGTAATCTTTTCGCAGCACCAAACCAATCAGTTCCGAGAACGCCCCAGCACTTTCAACGCCGGTTGGGCCGCCGCCCGCCACCAAAAAGGTCAACCTAGCCCGTCTACGTTCTACATCCTGCTCATGCGCGGCAAGCTCAAACATCTTAAGTACATGGTTTCGTAAGACAACCGCATCCGAAACATCTTTTAATATCAAAGCATGCTTCGCCAGTAATTCATTGCCAAAAAAATTTACTGCTGCTCCGGCAGCCAAAATTAACATATCATACGAAACCGTGCCGCGGCTGGTTTGTAAGAGATTCTTTTTAAAGTCCACTTTTTCAACATCTGCCAACAAAAAATCTATGTTTTTATAGGGTTGAAAAATTGCCCGCACAGGGTAAGCAATTTCATCTGGAGAGAGGCCCGCGGTTGCCACTTGGTACAGCAACGGCTGAAACAGGTGATAGTTGCGGCGGTCTATGACCGTCACATCGACCGCTTTATTTGCCAACTTTTGAGCCGCTTTTAAACCCGCAAACCCTGCGCCAACAATCACCACGTGTGGACGATGCTCTTCTTTCATACTGACCTGCTTTCTTTTTCATCATATTTGTGAAAAATATCACTATTATTTTAACAAACACTTCCCCCTTTGTCAATTGACAAAAAATTAATTTAATTTATTAAACTAGGTTGTTTGTAAAACTTTTTGCACTTGGCGGGCATTTTCTACCGCGCATGGGTTATCGCCATGCAAACAAAGCGTGTCTACAGAAACTGCTTTTCCATTAAAAGCAATCCCCTCCCGCGCAAGTCGTTTCGCTTGTTCTGCAACCAATACAGGGTCATAAATCACCGCGCCCGCTTGGCTGCGCGGCATTAATTGGCCGTTTGGCAAATAAGCGCGGTCCGGGAAGCCTTCGTGAAAGACCGTTAAGCCGATGGATGAACCAGCAGCGGGCAACCCCGAACCTGCCAGCCCAACCAAAATTAACTCTTGGCTAAAGGTTTTTACCGCTTTGGCAACCGCTTCTGCCAAAGCCGCATCAGTTGCGGCTTGGTTATACAGCGCGCCATGCGGCTTAACGTGATGAAGCGAAAACCCAAATGTTTTAGCCAAGCCAGCCAATTGTTTAATTTGTTTAAAAATTAACTGCTCTACTTCATCCAGCGGCAGGTGCATTTCTACCCGCCCAAAATGATGTGGGTCTGGCCAACTTGGGTGCGCCCCTGCTTTTAAGCCATATTTTTTGGCTAACCTAAGGGTGAGTAACATACTCTCTTCATCGCCTGCATGCCCGCCGCAAGCGATATTTGCAGAAGTGATGAACGGCATAATTTCTTCGTCATGCCCAATGCCTTCGCCTAAGTCACAATTAATATCCATATAAATCACTTTCGTCTTCTGTTTGTTGTATGTTTTTTGACAAGCGAATCATTTGTTCACGAAATTCGTTTTGCGCTTGTTCGACAGAAACTGCCAGAAATTTAATTAACCCGCTGGTAACTGGCGCTTGCGCCAATAGCGGTTGGTCCGCGGCAATGACCGCCGCGATTTTAGGGTAGCCGCCAGTGGTTGGATGGTCTGCTTGCATAACAATCGGCATGCCCCCCGCTGGAATTTGTATACAGCCTCGTGCCATCCCTTCTGAGATTAATTCTCGGGGCTGGCTGGCTTTAATCGCATCACCGATTAAACGGTAGCCCATACGATTGGAATCAGGAGAAATACGGTATTCAGAAAGGTAAAACTGTTGTTGACTTTCTTTGCTAAACCATTGGGCTTGCGGACCAGCAATGGTTTTAATGATTAAATTTTCACTGTAGTTAGGGCGTGCCGATTCTGGCAAATGTCGGGCAGCCATTTTTAATAACGAAGTTGTTGCTGTATTTAATTTAATCAATTGCCCGGCTGTAATTAAACCCGCTCCCAGACCAGAAGCAAGGTGGGTGGAACAAGAGCCAAGCATGGGCTGAGTCTGGATTCCGCCATGCAAGGCCAGGTAAGCCCAATTGCCAGCCCCGGTTTTTTTAATCTGAATCAAACTATTTTTGCGAACATAAATCGAAGTCCAAAAGCGAAAAGGCTGTTCATTAATAAATAATGAAAAACCAGCGCCGGTTGCAGCGATTAAACAATCTTCTGTGGCGGTAAACGCGGCGGAAGAATACCCGATTTCGAGCATAGCGGCTTGCAGCGGGTTGCCGATTAATAGGTTGGCAGCTCGAAACGCGAAGGCGTCCATAGGACCAGAAGGCGGTACCCCAAAGGCTTGCCAACCGCTGCGGCCTTGGTCTTGAATGGTGGTTTGAACCGAAGGCGTGATGACTTCAAGCATCTTGAAGGAAGCGAACCGTATCGCTGGGGGAAAATAGAAAGGGAGATTCTTGAAGGGGATTAAATAAAGAAAGTTCTGTTCTGCCAATTAATTGCCAGCCGCCCGGCGAAGCCATGGGATAAATGCCAGTTTGTAAGCCCGCAATGGCGACCGAGCCAGCCGGAACATGGGTACGCGGCGAAGCCAACCGCGGAGTTTGTAAGGCGGCTGGTAGTAAGCCGAGGTATGGGAAGCCCGGGCTAAAACCCATCATATAAACCGTGTAGTCTGTGCTGGTGTGCAGCTTAATTACCTCGGCGATGGTTAAGCCACAGTGTTGCGCCACAAAAGGCAGGTCTGGTCCGTCATAAATAACAGGGATTTGCAGCAAACGACCCGCAGGTTGAGATGTTTCGTTAAGGCTGTTTAACTGCTCGGTCAACCATTCTTTAACCTGAGAAAAGGTTAATAATAGCGAATCGTAGTGAACGGCTAAGGTGGCGTAGGCTGGAACTGCCTCCTGAAAACCAATTAAGGGCTGCGCCCGCAAACGAAAAGCCAAAGCGTGCACACGGTTATTAATTGGCACATTAATTTCATCGCCAAATTTAATTAATAAGGCGCTATCAGTGAGTGGAGTGATTTCGGGTTTAAAGGGTGTCATGAGCAAAGTATAATTTTAGTCAACCTAAGGAGCCTGCATGCGTGTGCTGAATCGATTAAACACTGATCAAAAACTGCCGCTTTTATTATCGCTTTTGGCATTGATTGTTTTTATTGTACTTTCCATTCAAACCGCGCACAGGCTTGGCATTGCAATGGACGAAGGCACTTATTTGCTTAAAGGGCAGTGGTACTTAAAGGGTACCTATAGCATGTTTGCCACAGACGGCCCTGTAACCAATAAAATGCCGCTTTCTTTCCTTGTGCCGGGGATTTCTCAAATTTTATTTGAACCCGGGGTACGTTCTGGACGCTATTTTAGTATTGTTCAGGGCGTTTTAATGCTCATTGGTGTATGGCTAGCCGCAAAAAAAATAGCAAACCCGTGGTGGGCAACCGGGGTTGTTTGGCTTTTTGCACTTAACCAAAACTGGCTTATTTACTATGTTCGCCCTATGAGCCAAGTAACCACCGCCATGTTTCTAACATGGAGTTTATTTTTTATTCTTGCCAACGAAAAAACATCTTTTTGGAAGCCCCTCCTAGGCGGCGTGTTGGCTTGTTTGGTGGTGTTAACCCGTCAAAATATGGTTCCCTATTTTGGGCTGGCGATACTTTATCTCTTTTGGGAGTTTGGCCTTAAACGCGGCATTAAAATTACTTTACCAGCCCTTTTGTTATTTCTTGCTGTAAACATGGCTTTTTGGCCGGGCATTTACTACTTTACTTGGGCAGAATATATGCCCAAAATAATCCCGACCACGTTGGTGCAATTGGGCATTCTGCCGCACATGCCTTTTACATCAGCAGGTATCACCAGCATCGATGTTACGTTTAACGCCGTACAAATTATTCAGGCGCTCTTTGGCGGCGTGCATGACGGGCTTTTTGCTTTTATAGCTTTCTTTCTTTGTCTCATTGCTTACCCCTACAAGCAAATGGCAGGCACCAGCCATTTTAAACAAACCATCTTTTTACTGGTTAGCTTCATCAGCCTGTTATTCATTCACATCTATGGGGTGCTTTCAAACCACACCATTCTCTATAGTTTTCCCGGGTACATTGCTTTTTTTATTCCTATCGCTGTTTTAATTGCCCCGCTTACCCTGCCCGTCCTTAAACAACAATTTAATCT
>CAYOGW010000015.1:0-7443 GCA_964403635.1 uncultured Anaerolineaceae bacterium
TTCGCTTAAACCCATTTCGTAGGCGGCCATAGCCACCGCCAGCGAGTAAAAGCTGGGGATAATGCCATGCGAAGCGCGTGCCAAAATAAATTTAATCACCGCTTCATCGGCAATTAAGTGGCAATTGCGGATATTCGAGCCGCCTAAGCTCTTGGTGATGCCATCCAAAAACATCAGCCGTTTACGTTCATCCACAGTAAAAAACCGCAAGAATGAATTTAAATCCATCGGACTTTCGTCTGTGACATAGTGGTACATCCAATCGAACAGTACAAAGGCAACCCCCGCTTCTAAAGCGGTTTTGGCTAAAGAGACTTGTTTTTCAACAGGAATAGTGCTGCCGGTTGGGTTATCTGGGTTGGTAATGACCAGACCTGCAATTTTTCGACCCGTTTGCGCGGCAAAAGAGACGCTTTCTCGAATCGCATCTTCGGAGTACGCCCAGCCCTCAGCGGGGTCGCCGGGCGCCCAAAGCACATTGGCACCAATGCCATACGGCCCCCAGTTGTAAGAAATCCACGGTACGCGCGAAACCAAAATCACATCGCCTTGGCGGCCATGACCCAAAGCAAGCATGGCGGTGTAGGCTTTTAATAACGCGTCTCGCCCGCCCGCTGTACCAATCACATTGGCTGGCCCCCAGCCAGTGGCTGAGTCTAACTTCCAGTATTGCTCGGCAACCGCTTTGCGATAGGCTTCTGTGCCAAAGGGCATGTCGTAGGAGGTGCCATGTTCAATTTGCAGTTGGGCAGCCCGCTCGAGGAGTTGGCGCGGAACCCCCGGCAGCGAGGCACCGCCATCACCTTGGGAAGCGTCGAAGGTGAGCCCGCCCGGATTTTTTTCCAAATATACTTTTAGCGATTTGTTAATTAAAAACATGCGCGAAGCAGGGATTTCCATTAAGTCGCTTAAATGATTACTAATAGGGATGAGATTTTGCTGCACATGAGCATAGACGGGCGTGGTGTTAGAAACGGTCATTTTCTCTCCTTGAGTATAAAAAAACGCCCTGACCGAAGTCGGGGCGTTTGGTATTTCGTTTAATGTTGCAAACTTATTTCTTGCTTTGCAGCGAAACGCCAACGCCCCGCAACCCAATGGGTGCAAGTAGTAGTGTTATTAGCATTATGAAGGGCAAGTGGGTTTAACATTCGCGCAAGCATATCACCGGCAGAAAAACGCGTCAAGCACCAAATTTAATTAAGCCTTTTTAACACCCCAGCCAATGTAATTGGTTGAAAGCCCGCCGCCAACACGAAATTTTAATTTGCGACCCAACTCTGCTTGGTTAAGAAAACCAAACTTACGCAAGACCAATAATATGGCTACCAGCACATCTGGCAAAGCGGAAGTTAAGCCGTTTAGGTCTTTAACTTGCAAACCACTTTTTTGCAAATAGCCGGTTAATTCTTCTGGGGTAATAAATTGATGCCAGACATGCACATCGGCGTCAAAAAAAGAAGTGAGAGGAAATTGCTGGGCGATAAAGATATTTGCCAAATAAGATTTTGCCGTACGATTAATCGTGTCAAAGAACACCACGCCGCCAGGTTTTACCACCCGCAGTAACTCTTGGGTTACTTTTTCTACATCATTTACGTGTTCCAAAACGTCACAGCAAACCACCACATCAAACACGGCATCATTAAATGGGATATTTTCGCCGGTGCCAAATTGATAATTAATGTTGAGATTTTCAGATTGTGCATGCTGACGGGCTACTTCTAAAGAAGGTTCAGCCGGGTCAACCCCTGTTACTTGGCAGCCCGCCCGAGCAAACTCCTCGCTGAGAATGCCACCGCCGCAGCCGACATCTAGCACTTTTAAGTTTTTTAGGGTTAAACCCATTTGTTTGGTTAAAATCTCTTCAAAATAACCGTAACGAGCGGGGTTGATGCCTGTTTTTAGAAGGTGTAAGTAGTGGTTTTCATCCCACCAAGCATTGGGTTGTGTAGAATAAACTTCATTGTTAATCGGCATGGCTCATCCAAAATTTTAGTATTGTGAAAAACATCTCAATGTATTATCATGACACAGAGCGTTTTACCAAATTGCTCTCATTTTTAAGTTTATAACGGTTTTTATGGAAATAGACAAGCTTAGTTTAAAACATCTTTCAACCCCCACAGTACGAGACAATCCGTATTCGTTTTACGCCCAATTGCGAGAACAAGACCCCGTTCACTGGGATGAGCAAATGGGCTTTTGGGTGTTAACTGGCTATCAAGATATCGTCGATGTTTATGCTTCTACACAATTTTCTCGCGCGCAAGGGTTAATGCACAATTTTGAACGCCTAACCCCAGAAGAAAAACAAATTGCCGCACCGGTTTATGATTCATTTGCTCAAACCTTAATGTACACAGACCCGCCCACACATGGCCGCCTGCGCGGGTTGATGAATCCGCCTTTTATGCCCCGCCATGTTCAATACATGAACGATGGCATAATCGCGATTATTAATGAATTACTTGACCATGCCCAAGAAAAAGAATCGGTAGATTTAATTCATGATTTGGCTTACCCGCTGCCAGTGCTGGTGATTGCCGAAATGATTGGCTTGCCAAAAGCGGACTGGAAGCAATTTAAAGACTGGTCTGATGACCTGTTTGCTGTGCTGGGAACAATGCAACATTCGAAAGAATTATTAACCCAAGCCGCCAGCAGTTTAAAAGAAATGAGCGCGTACATTACAAAAATTAGCCAAAATAACCCCAACAACTCTGTTCGCAGCTTAATTGGCTATATGACAGACAAAACCAAAAACGCGGCCGAAATTAGCAACGATGAATTAATTTCAAATATCAGTGTTTTATTAGGAGCAGGTCACGAAACCACCAGCAATTTAATTGGCACCGGTTTATTGGCACTCATTCAACACCCCGAGCAATTTGAACAATTAAGAAATAATCCCGCGCTGATAGACAACGCCGTAGAAGAACTGTTACGCTACGACAGCCCCGTTCAAATTGCTTACCGAGCCGCAATTACGGATGTGGAAGTTGGCGGAAAAATCATTAAAAAAGGGCAAATTGTTAATTTAATTTTGGGCGCTGGCAACCGCGACCCAGAACAATATGCCACCCCCAATCAATTCGATATTCATCGAAAAGTTGGGCGTCATTTGGCTTTTGGGCTGGGAATCCATTTTTGTTTGGGCGCTCATTTGGTTCGGCTAGAAGCCCGCCTTGCCATAGAAGCCCTTTTAAAACGGTATAAACATTTTGAGCTAGAAACCACTCAATTCGAATGGCAATCTCAGCCCATTTTTAGAGGGCTGAAATCACTCCCCGTAAAATTTCGTTAATTAAATTACAAACTCTGGCGAATTACTTCTTCCGTCAAGGCTATTTTTGGCTTCAAATCATCTGGCAGTTCAAAGTTACCGGGCAATGGGTGGCTTGCTCCTTCTGCCAACATCTCCACTTGCGAGGCGCTAATTAACGGCTTGGGCATCAGGGCTGAAACCAAAGCCAACAAACGGTGAAAAAACACCGGCATGGGAACGATGAAAACCGGCTTACCCATCACCCGTGCCATGCGGCGAACCGCCTCTGTAAACGGCATCTCTTCTGGTCCAACAATCGCGCAGGTTTTGCCATCCAACCGATTTTCCAGCACCGCCGCGCGCACCACTGTTGCCACTTCTTCCACATCCATCAAACGCACCGTTTTTTCTTTTAATCCCACCCCAGCAAACAAGGGCATCTTTTTTAAAATATTCATTGGGCGTTCGAGCATGTGACCGTTTTTACCAAATATCATACCGGGTTTTAAAATGACAAAATTAATACCCGAATTTCGCACAATTTCTTCGCCTTCATATTTTGTAGTGTGATAACGAGACGAAATGCCGGGCCGCGCCAGCAGATAACTCACCACCACCACCTTGCCTACTTTGGCTTGTTTGGCGGCCTCCACCATCACCTTTGTTCCGTCAATATGAACTTTTTCAAAGCTGTTGTCTGGGCTTTCTTGCGACATACCAGCACAATGGGCAATGGCTTGGCAGCCCTGAAAGGCTTTCAGTAAGGCTTCTTTATCTAGTAAATCGGCATAGATGACTGAAACTTGAGGCAAGCCTTCTACACTGGGGTAACGCGCGTTAACACCACGCGCAATGACCACCACCTGATGCCCCGCGTCTGAAAGCTGGCGCACCAAATGATGCCCAATAAAACCTGTTCCGCCGGTAACGGCTATTTTCATCATTAACCTCCCCAGAAACCAGGCAAGTAGATTCGCAGCAAGTTATCCAGCAAAATTCCAAGAATTAAATAAAAAGTGTAAAAACGGATATTCCACAATTGCGGGGTAGAAAACCAACGTGGCCAAGTGGCAAACCCTTCTGGTGCTTCGTTGGGGCGCGGTTGAGTGAGTAATTTGGCTAATCTCCAAGTGCGAGGAAAAGCGATGAAAACCAGTAATAGCGCCGGAGAATAAAAACGGGCGATGAAAATTAAGTAAAGGACAATAAGGTATGGAAGCAGCAAGGTAACAATATTAAAGTAACGCGAGGCTTTTTCGCCCAAACGGACGGGTAGGGTCATTACGCCTTTGCCGCGGTCTAAATCAATTTTGTCAATGTGCTTGCCCCAATTAAAGCTGCCAAAGCCTAAGCCAAAGGTCATGCCGGTTAACATGACGTTGATTAAATTGGGAGAAAGCGACCCTACCAAGACAGAATAAACGCCCGGAATGAGAATTAAGCCCCAGTTGAGATAGATTAAGATTTCGCCCAAACCAAGGTATTTAAGCGGGTAGGCATAAAAAGGAATCATCACAATTCCGAAAACGAAGAGACCAATCACAATGGGGGAAAAGCCTGTGTAAAACAGCATAAACGCGCCGCAAGCCGCCGCAGTTAAACCGCTAAAAGCCGCCCAGCGTAGCCAGTCTTTACGGGTCCAAAATCCGTGTACCAGCGGGTGAATGCCGTATAAAGCGCGGTAGTAATTTTTTTCATCTACGCCGCGAGAAAAATCGATGTAATCATTAATTAAATTTTCGGTAGAGTGAGCAAAGTAAACCCCAAACGCCATCACCACCCAAGGCAGCCAAGAGAAGTATCCATCACGCCAAGCCAGCAAACCTGCAATGACAGCGCACAAGAAGGTTAATTGGGTGACTGTGCCGCGCGTGGCAACCAGCCACTTGGTGAATAAATCTAACTCATCCCATTGTTCTTTATTTGAAAATTTAATCGGCTGTTTGAAAGCCGCGATCCAAGTTTGTAAGATAGACATAACGACTACTCCTTTAATAAGTTTTGGTGAAATTCATTAAGCTTGAGTAAATTGTTTTAACTCGGCTTCCCAGCCGAAAAGTTCTCCGAGAATATAAGATATTTTCATTAAACCAAAGAAAAACCTTGTAGGGATGTAAGCCGGGCGGGCTACTGCTTTGGCTTGTAGTTTTTGCATGAAATACATCATTTTTAATGGGTTTACTAAACCGTTTGGGGTTAGGTCTTCGGTAATGGTTAAACCAGCGCAACATTGAAAAACTTGGGGCATATCTAAGCCCGGGCGGTACTCTAAACGGCAATGCAAAATATCTGTTCCCGCATTGCTGGCAATATGGCGCTGCCCGCGTGGGACAGTGAGGGTTTCGCCAGCTTTTGCAAACATTTGTTTTCCATTAATTAAAACGCTCAACTCACCTTCGAGTACCTGAAAAATTTCATCTTGTTCTAGGTGCACATGTTCAAAGGGAACATACCCTTTGGGTTCTACATACCATTCTGTAATATAAGCTTGTTCGTTGAAAGAAATAAGCTTAAAAGACTCGCCGGTAATTTTATTAAAAAAAGGCTGGTACAAATCAATTGCCATCTTAACGTTTTAATGCCCGTTCTAAATTAAATAAGGTTTCTGCGGCATGGATAACCCCAAAAACCCATAATATGGGCTTGATGAGATTCATCCAACCAGATGTGGGAAACTCTAACCAAAAATCTATCCGCGTGTCTCCGTTTGGTTCTTGAGACAAAATATAACCATCTTCAAATTCAATAAAGCCCATTTTGCCGCGCATGGCAAGTTCTTTTTGGGGGATATTTTTGGTAATAACATAAGGAATATTCATTCGGCTGCCCAACTGAACACGCAGACCAATGATTTCAGTGCCTTCGCTTAATTCCGTTTGACCTTGTGTTGGGCGAAATTCCACCATATTTGGAATAAATAAAGTGTGCTTTTGAGGGGTATTTAAAAATTCATAAATATTTTTTAATGGCTTTTTTACAATTAAAGTTCTTTTAATGGGGGGCATACTTTCTCCTAACCAACTCGCGGCAGATTATAACAAAAGGGGAAATAACCGTTTAATTTTCTGGCTCATTTAATGAGAAGCCCTTTCGGCCATTTTATTTCGCAAGCCTTGAATATCTCCATTGATAAAGAAGAGTGTGCCAGCATAAAAGACAAAACATAAGGTCCAAGCAATCACACAAATCATTAAAATAGCTGTTCCTAAACTGCCAATTGCTACCGAAATAATACCGGCTAACAAAGGCGCGCTGGCTGCACCAAAATTCTCTATAAAATATTCAACTGATTGAGCGGTAGAACGAACTTCTGGTAGGGTTACATCATAAACGGTAGCAATCACATTTGATGCCGGAAGGGGCATAAATATGGCTGTTAAACACATCCATATAAAAAATGTAGAGCGGTCTGCAATGGGGGTTTGAATTGCCAAAGAAATAAAGATAGCGCCGAGTAATACACCCAACATAGAGATAATTACCCTGCCCTTGGGTGTCCGCTGAAAAAGCCAATCGCCTAAATATCCACCGAGGAAAAAACCACCCGCCATAATTAAAATTACCGGCGCCATGGTTAGCAAAACACTGTTCCCATCATAGCCTCGTTCACGCTCGAGATAGGTAAAAAACCAATAGGTAATTACATTCCAAGGGAAAATTCCTGCAAAGCCCTGTAAAAAAACAAACCACATGGTTCGTTTTTGCATAATATCCTTAACAGCAGACCAATTAAATTCAAATTTAGCCATTTCGGGGTTATCGGCAAATTCTGGCTCTGCTTGCCCACGCGGCATTTCTTTCACGCCAAAGTAAATTAAAATCGAAAGCAGAATTCCTAAACCGCCAGTTAGATAAAAAATATTTCGCCATTCCCAACCCAACATCGGCGCAACCATTAATGCCAAAATCATGCCGAGCAAATAACCTATGGGTTGGGTTAATTGTAAAAAACCATAAACCTTACCGCGTAAATTGGGACCAAAGTAATCAGCTACCAATGAATACAAACCCGGATAAGCCGAATCATCAATGCCGGTTGTGGCACGGGTTACCAAAAATGCAGGATACGTTCGAACCACGGCGCTTAACCAAGTGGTAGCCCCCCAAATTAAAGAAGCCAAAGCCAATAATTTTGAGCGGGCAAAACGGTCATATAAATATCCCCAAAGCGGGTA
>CAYOGW010000015.1:7543-33483 GCA_964403635.1 uncultured Anaerolineaceae bacterium
TCCATATTAATCACAACGCTGCGGATGTTCCGTTGAGCGATTTGATCTGCGAAACCAAATGATTCTTCTTGTGGTGATTTTGGTCCAACCGATACGTTCCCAGCCCCGTCCGTCATAATGAACAAAAGCGGCTCCACATCTGGATGTGTGCGCTTCTCTTGAATGAGCACATCAATTGCCATAAGCAAGCCAGCCGAAAGGGGTGTTTTGCCGCCTACGGGAATATCTACCAATGCCCGTTGAGCCAATTGTACCGAGTTGGTTGGTGAAAGCACCAAGGTGGCTCGATCTTTTTGAAAGACAATTAATCCTACTCGGTCGCGGCGCTGATAGGCATCGGTGAGCAAAGATAAAATGGCTCCTTTGGTCGCGTTCATTCGCTCGGCCACAGCCATAGACCACGAAGCATCGACTAAAAATAAAACCAAATTGGCTGTCTTTTTTACACGTATTTTTCTTTGCAAGTCAGAATATTCAATAGCAAAAGCGAGTCGTTTGCGCTGCTCTACACGTCTTTTTTGGTAGGGTGCTGCTGCACGAATGGTTGCGTCGAAAGCAATATCCGTTGTTTTCCCATTGGCTGGGCGAGACATAATATACCGGCCTCGTTTGCGCTCTGTACGAGTGCGCGAACGACGACCGGCAGATTTTCGGGTTAATTTGTCTAACGGGGTATCCATTTTGCGTGGGGCAAAAGTTTCACCCGCTTTTACTTGTTGTCCGCCTTCCCACCAATTGGCGTTGCTAGATGCAAAAACATCTTGCTGGGTTGGCTCTGGTGAGCCTGGCTCACCATCATTTTCAAGCGAATCATTAATTACTGACTTTTTTTTTCCTCGCCAGAATGCTCTTGTGTTTCGCCTTCTTGCGAATCACCCTCAGCGGTTTGACCGGTTAATTGTTCAATCCGCTCCTGAAGTTGTTCAGCCGTTACTTCTGCTTGATAAAAGGGTCCACGTTTAATGCGATGAGGCAAAGCCAGCTCAGCCGCTAAGGCAATATCATGGTCCGTGATGGAGGTTCGACCTTCGTACGCGGCTTGGGCGCGGGCCGCTTTCAAAATCACCAAATCGGCACGATGTCCATCAACATTTAATGATGAAGTTAAGGCGGCAATAGAAAGTAAATCTCTTTTGGTATGGGTTACTTGGCCGACAAGTTTTCGAGCCTTTTCAATTCTTTGCGAAATATCTTGTTCGTGCTCTACCCAAGTTTCACGAAACGCGTTCTGGTCGGCTTCAAAATCGATATTTCGTTCCATGATGGTAACGCGTTCGCGAGCATCTCGAATACCTGTAATTTCCACGGATAAAGCGAAACGGTCGAGCAATTGTGGTCGCAAATCCCCTTCTTCGGGATTCATCGTTCCTACCAAAATAAATCGGGCGGGGTGAGAAAAAGAAATACCTTCGCGCTCTACAATATTTTGACCCATCGCCGCAGAATCGAGTAACAGGTCTACAACATGGTCATCTAATAAATTCACTTCGTCGATATATAACAAGCCGCGATTGGCATTGGCTAACACACCAGGTTCAAAGTGACGTTCACCTTTTTGAATAGCCTGCTCAATATCTAAAGTGCCTACTACTCGGTCTTCTGTCGCTGAAACAGGCAAATTAACAAAGGGCGTTAATTTTGTTTCGTGCGGCAATTGGGCATTTCCCACAGCCCTTTCTTTACATTCAGTACACCACGTATTCGGTTGTTCAGGGTCGCAACCAAATCGACAATTTTGAACAACCTTAACTTTTGGCAATAAAGCGGCCAAAGCGCGGGCGGCTGTAGATTTAGCTGTTCCGCGTTCTCCGCGAATTAATACACCGCCGATACGGGGGTCTACGGCATTTAATATTAGGGCACGGCGCATTCTCTCTTGCCCTACAATGGCTGTAAAGGGATAAATAGTCGGCATAAGGGTTCCTCAGCCGCCCATTATACTGCTTTTCTGATGGCTGCTATACCCCCGCCGCGAGAGAGCGCTATTGCTATTTGGCTGAACTACCTTTATAATGCCGAATATCTTTTTTGTAATTGGAGTTAAGCCAGTATGATTGATGAGAATATGAACGCGGAAACAAAAGCAGGGGAGGAAGCTCAGGAAGATTTTTCCATGGAAAGCATGGAGAGTTTAATGAATTCCGCGTCTGCCGAATTGGAATTCCCTTCACAGGGTGAAATTCGCACCGGTGTCATTGCCAGCATTTCTTCCACGCAGATTTTGGTCAGCGTTGGCGCGAAATCTGAAGGTGTCATTATGGGGCGCGAACTAGACCAAATTCCAGCAGATGATTTGGCAGCATTAAGTGTTGGACAAGAAATACCCGTCTATGTAATCAACCCTGAAGACAACAATGGCAACATTGTCCTTTCTTATACCCGAGCGCGAGAAGCGCAGGGTTGGGAAATTGTCGAAAAACTGCAAGAAGGTAGCGATACCTTTGACGGCAAAGTGGAAGGGTATAACAAGGGCGGTTTAATTGTGCTCGTTCATGGCCTTCGTGGTTTTGTGCCTGCATCTCAAATTAGCATGGCTCGCCGAAGCGAAGTCAGCGGCGACACCCCAGATCGTTGGGCACAGCAAATCGGTGAAGAGATTAGCGTACGCATCATTGAAGTTGACCGCGCTCGTCGCCGTCTGATTCTTTCAGAACGCGCCGCTAACCCTGAATCACGCCAATCCATCAAAGAACGTGTAATTGACGACCTAGAAGAAGGTAAGACCTATACTGGTCGCGTTACCAGTTTGGCTGAATTTGGTGCTTTCGTAAATATCAACGGTGCCGACGGTTTGGTTCACCTTTCTGAAATTTCATGGGAACGTGTTCAACATCCAAGTGAAGTTTTACAAGTTGGACAAGAAGTCAAAGTAAAGGTTATTAGTGTTGACCGTGAAAAACGCCGCATTGGGCTTTCTTTACGCGCATTACAAAATGACCCTTGGCACAGCAAAGTAGAAGACTTTACTGTAGGCCAATTGGTTGAAGGTACAGTTACTCGCCTTGCAAAATTTGGCGCTTTTGCTCGCTTAGATGGCGATGTGGAAGGTTTAATCCATATCTCTGAATTGAGTGAAAATCGGATTAATCATCCAAAAGAAGCGGTCAAAGAAGGTGACAAACTCACCCTACGCGTGATCCGCATCGATTCAGACCAACGCCGTATCGGTCTCAGTCTTCGAAAAGTAGACTCAGGCGCATTCGCTGACATGGATATGAAAGCGCTGGCTGCCGAAGTTGACCAAAACGAAGAAGAAGACGAAACCGAAGAATAAAACCACTAGAGCGCACCGAACGGTGCGCTCTTTTTCAACCCATTCAAAAACTTATATGAACATCATTATTGACGCACATCAAGACCTTGCTTGGAACATGCTTACATTTAAGCGTGACTATACCCTTTCTGCTGCTGAAACCCGACAAAAAGAATTAAACAGCACCGCAGTCGAACAAAACGGAGATACGCTGCTCGGTTGGCCTGAATTTCAAAAAGGGCGAGTCGCCATTATTTTTAATACCCTCTTTGTTTCTCCAGCCCGCCGAAAAATGGGCCAATGGGATAGTGAATTTTATAGCACGTATGATGAAGCACATTCCCTATATAAAAAACAAATCGAAGCCTATCAAAGATTAACTGACCACCATCCAGATAAATTTAAACAAATTTTAAACGCGCGTGATTTAAAAACCATATGGCATGCTTGGCAAACAGCTCAACCTGACCAAACCCCTCCCATCGGCTTCTGCACCCTAATGGAAGGCGCAGAAGGAATTCGAAACCCAGACGAATTAATGGAATGGTGGGAGTTAGGTGTGCGAACCATTGGCTTGGCTTGGGCTGGTACACGTTATTGCGGCGGCACAGGTGACCCCGGACCTTTAACCCCAGAAGGCTTTGCATTAATCAATGCCATGCAAGAAATTGGTTTTACACTCGATATTAGTCATATGGATTATTTAGCCGCGCAACAAGCCTTAGAAAACTACCAAGGACATCTCATTGCCAGCCATGCCAACCCCATTGGCATGCTTAAAGGAACAGAAAGCAACCGGCACCTACAAGATGACATCATAGAAAAATTAGTCGCTCGAAACGGTATCATGGGAATTGTTCCCGCCAATCCGTTTTTAAAATTTGGCTGGGACAAAAGAAAAAACTCCACCAAAGAAGAAGTAAGCCTCTCCGTAATGGCCGACCACATTGATTATGTCTGCCAAATTGCCGGAAACGCCAATCACGTTGCCATTGGCTCAGACTTTGACGGCGGCTTCGGTTTGCAGCACGTTCCCGCAGAAATTGATACAATAGCAGACCTTCAAAAACTTGCGGCCATACTGCAAGAACGAGGCTATACTGAAGAAGATATCCAATTAATTTTTCATAAGAACTGGCTTAACCACCTGCAAAAGGCATTACCCTCATGAACAACCCATCATCACCCACCAACAATATCATTTCTCCATCCCAAGAACGGGCTAACTTTGGCGCAATCATTGCCGCTCTGGGATTTATTATTTTTATAATAGGCACCAAACCAGAATGGCTTGGGCTAGACCGCAGTCCCGTTGTTGGTTTTGTACAAACAGCCGTTTTTACCATTGGTATGGGCATCTTATGCCTTGGAGGGTACGTTGGTCTTAACAGCCTATGGAGCGGCCAAGAAAAAACCATCGTTGCCGATTTTGGTTTACGTCTTGTTGCAACAGGCTATGTCATTTTTGTTTTTACCGGCATGGCCGATATTTTTGGCTTAGGCTCGCATACTCTGCCAGAAGTACCCTTTTTTGGGCCTTGGCAAGCGCTAGGGGTAGAGTTGGGGCAAGTTGTTGTATTAAGCGGCTTCCTAATGCTTATCCCATTTCATCATTTTTTCAAAATAAACAAGACCAAATAAAAAGCGCTGATTATCAGCGCTTTTTATTCTCCTAAATCATGGTCAGTAAATTGTTGAAGAGTTGCCACCCACAAACTCCTTAAAGAATATTGATCAAAAACATGGTATGGAATTTGACCATCCAAGACTAATGCCGCCAAACCATGCACCGCCGCCCACAAACTAACAGCCATTAAATTAGATGGACCCGGGCGCAGCACCCCCACAGCTTGGCTCGCTTCTACCAGCCCTACCACCATCCGAAAATTATCTCCGGTAACCTTCTCAAACTCAGGATACTTACGATTATGTTCCAAAATTCCCGAAAACATAATTTTAAATAACTCAGGTGTGGTTTCTGCAAATTGCAAATAAGCCAGCCCTGCTTCCACAATTCGTTTCTCTGGTTCGTTGGGATACTGCCCCGCGGCAGAACTAACCACGTCATACATTCGCCGAAAGCCCTCGGTACAAATGGCAGCAATTAAAGCCTGTTTATCTGCAAAATGAGCGTACGGCGCGGCATGGCTAACCCCAACTTCGCGGGCTACTTTTCTCAAGGTTAAACCAGCTACCCCTTCGCGGGTTAAGACCTCCAGCCCAGCTGAAATTAATGCGTTCTTCAAATCTCCATGATGATATCGATCCATTGTTCAATTGAACCTGTAAAAGGTTAACCCGTCAATCCCTTATTCGATATTGTTTTACCAAACGAGTAAAATAAAGTATGCAGCCTATATTAATTCTAAGCAAACAAGCCCATTTATATGCTAGTTTTCTAAAAAACAAGAATGGACCTGAAACCACTTTTGAACCCTTTGTGGACTGCGAAATTGTTTTTGGAGAGCCAAATTTAATTAAAGAAATATGTTCACAACTTCCCAACTTAAAATGGGTGCAAAGCACTTGGGCGGGTGTTGAACCTTTGCTAGACACAACCCTGCGTAGAGACTATCAACTAACCAATGCACGGGGCGTATTTGGAAAGCTCATGTCTGAATATGTATTTTCCTACTTGCTCTTGCACGAGAGAAAAATTATTCAGCGATTAAAAGCCCAAGACCAAAAGCAATGGGATGCGAGCTTAACCGGCACCCTACAAGGAAAAACCATCGGACTTTTAGGAGTTGGCTCTATTGGGGCGGAAATTGCCAAAACGGCGAAATTCTTCGGCATGACAGTACGCGGGTATACCCATGCGAGCGAGAACTGCCCAGACGTAGATATTTATTTCCATAGCAAAGACCTGACATCTTTTGTCAATGGGGTTGATTATCTTGTTTCTGTTTTACCCGGCACCAATGCAACCCGCCATTTAATTAATCAATTTGTTTTCGAACAACTTCCCCAACACTCGCTTTTTATGAATGTCGGACGCGGTAACGTGGTAGATGAATCAGCTTTAATTAACGCACTGGAGACGGAAAGCATTGCGGGGGCGGTGCTGGATGTCTTCGAGCAAGAACCGCTACCAGCCGAGCATCCCTTTTGGAATACAAAGAATTTAATTCTCACCTTTCATACTTCGGCCCCTAGCCTGCCAGAAACAATCGGAAATCTATTTTTAGAGAATTATGCCTTATACAAAAAAGGCTTGCCGCTTAAGCATGTAGTAGATTTTGAAAAAGGATATTAATAAACAAAAAAAGACACTCAAGAGTGTCTTTTTTGAACCAGTGCCCCCACGGGGATTCGAACCCCGGTTTTGGCCTTGAAAGGGCCGCGTCCTAGGCCCCTAGACGATGGGGGCGGCATTGGTTAAGCGGGCGGTATTGTAACATTGCCCTGTTACTCGGTCAAGGATTTTTTGAGATGAATTTCAACTTCCCTTGCTGTGAGATTTTAAAGCAGCCATATCAATATGACGGCGATTAAATAAAACGGCTGGGCTTTGAACCTTAAGCGCCGGGGTTAAGATGCCCGTTAAAGTAACATCATATGCAGCCGAAAAATCGCGGGCGCCTTCTACTACCATTGAAGAAAAATCGAACCTGCCAGGCATTTCAAGCGTGCCATCTAACTCGTAAACATGGGTGGTTAAACGGCATGGGTATTGTTGTACATTAGTGAAACCGCCGCGAACCACTGCCAAAGGTCCAAGATCTTCTCTGCGTGCCAAACAGACCGCCACAATTTGAATCTTTACTAGCCGAACCAGTTCATAATTATCTACCAGCTTGGTGGGCATGTGCGAGTGAGCCAAATGAGCATCGAGCACTTCAATGGTAGAAGACATGGCATCGTTTAATAAACCAACCAACCCAGAGTTAGGAACCATCACCTTCCCCACCACACGATAGCTAGATGTGAAGAAGTCGGCATTAACGAGGCGTTGGGTTCCAGAAGGTTCCATTTATTGCTATCCTATTCGCTGGAGGCAGGTCTTGTTAAGTTTCGTTTTCGATTAACTGTAGAACGAATCCGTTTAACCGAACGGGTATCATGCTGGGCGTTGGGGCTAAGTAATGTGGTCATCCAATTAACGGCGCGGCTGTCATATTCGCGTTTTCCACACATATCACACACCCAGCCCGGAAAGTTTGGCACCATTACCAATTCATCCCCAACCCATGTGAAATAAGTAATAGAATGCAAAGACATTACACCGGCTTGGCATTCATTACAGGGAAAGGACTGAATTGCACTTGTTTCGTTCATCAGGGTTACCAAATTATACCTAACTATCATATTCCGTAGGGTGTCCAAATATTTTTAATTTGCACTGCATGCCGTAAACATTCATCTGCCAAATCGTCTGCCAGCCAGTTATGGTCAGCGTGTACCCACGTTTGCTTTAGGTTACTAACCGAAGCCTGTTCTACCTGCGCCTGCCATGCGGCAGAGCCAAAAAACCATAACCCATCTACATCATTATGTTCTGCCAATGTTTTTAACAAAGCCTTCTGTGTGCCTGTCACAATATTAATCACGCCATTGGGCACATCACTGGTTTCAAATATTTGATAGAGGTCTGTAACCATTAACGGGTATTTTTGAGAAGGAATAGCCACACAGGTATTGCCCATCGCAATTATCGGCGCAATCATCGAAACAAACCCCAGTAAAGGCTGCTCATCTGAACACATTAAACCCAAAACACCCACTGGCTCTGGCATGGCCAAGGTAACCATGCGAAACGGGGTATGGTGCACCGCGCCATCATATTTATCGGCATAGGCGGCATAGGTAAATAATCGCTCAATACTGGCTTGAACTTCAGCTTCGCATTCCAACTTCGATTGACCAGTTAATTGGCTTAATCGCTGAGAAAATTCAGTGGCGCGAACAGAAAGATTTTCCGCAATAAAATATAAAATTTGAGCACGGGCATGGCCGGTTGTTTCAGCCCATTGGCTGGCGCGCGCGGCTTCAACCGCGTTGCGAATATCCTTGCGATTGCCATCCCCCACTTCACCGATTAATCGTCCGTCTGCCGCATAAACCGGCAAACTGTAACCCGAATCCGGACGAACTTGTTTACCGCCAATGTAGAGTTTAGGCGTTCGGTCAATTTCTGGCAAACGGGATTCAGCCGCGGGGGAGCCCGCCTTGCTTTTTGCAGATTTAACGGGAGCGGGCTGGGCTGGGGCTGGTTTCCGTTTAAGGTACTCGTACAAGCCTTCACGTCCACCTTCACGACCAAAACCGCTTTCACGGTATCCGCCAAAGCCAGCCGCGGCATCAAACATATTGGTACTATTAATCCACACTACACCTGCTTTAATTTGGCGGGCAATATCAAGGGCGGTATTAATATCTTCGCTCCAAATACTGGCGGCTAACCCAAAACGGGTGTTATTGGCCAAAGCCACCGCCTCTGCTGGGGTGCGGAAGGTAGTGCTGACTAAGACCGGACCAAAAATTTCTTCTTGCGAGATGGTAGAAGCGGGCGAAACATTGGTAAATAAAGATGGCGGGTAAAAGTAGCCATCGGTAGGACAAGCCCAAGAGGGCTGCCAAAGTTCTGCGCCTTCTGCTTGCCCTTGCTGAACCAGCCGTTCAATTTTTTGCAATTGAGCAGGTGCCACAATTGCGCCAATATCCACCGCTTTATCCAGCGGGTCACCTACGCGCAGTTTTTCCATACGTACACGCAGTTTGTTAATTAATTTTTCGGCCACATTTTCTTGAACCAACAAACGTGAACCGGCGCAGCATACTTGCCCCTGATTAAACCAAATGGCATCGACGACGCCTTCAACCACGCTGTCTAAATCGGCGTCTTCAAAAACCACAAACGGAGATTTTCCGCCAAGTTCGAGCGATAGTTTTTTGCCGCTGCCTGCTGTTGCACCACGGATAATGCGGCCAACTTCGGTGGAGCCGGTGAAAGCGATTTTATTAATATCTGGATGATTAACAATCGCGGCGCCTGTTTTTCCATCGCCGGTAATGATATTCACCACACCGGGGGGCAAACCAACTGCATCACAAATTTCAGCAAATAACAAAGCGGTCAGCGAAGTCCATTCGGCAGGTTTAAGCACCACGGTGTTACCGCAAGCCAGCGCGGGGGCAATTTTCCAAGCCAGCATTAACAGGGGGAAATTCCACGGGATGATTTGCCCAACCACGCCGACAGACTCATAATGTGGCATTTCTTTTTCTAACAATTGAGCCCAACCAGCGTGGTGATAAAAATGACGCGCGACCAAGGGAATATCAATATCTCGTGTTTCTCGAATCGGTTTGCCGTTATCCATGGTTTCTAAAACAGAAAACAAACGGCTGTGCTTTTGAATTTGGCGCGCCAGGGCATATAAATAACGTGCCCGTACATGCCCGGGGGTCTTGCTCCATGTTTTATAAGCTGTGCGAGCAGCAGATACCGCGGCATCCACATCCTTTGTGCCAGCCTGTGTTATCTTAGCAATCACTTGTTTATTGGCTGGATTAATAGTCTCAAATAAATTGGCTGGTTTGGTAAATTTCCCATTAATAAACAAGCCAAACTCACGCTTGTGAGCATCCAGCCAAGCGTTGGCTGTTTCGGCAGATTCTGGCGCGGGACCGTAGGGCAGGGTTTTGTACAAATCGGCTACTTTCGTCATATTTTTTTATCCAATCGGGTGGCGGAAGGAAGCAGAATATTGACCCGTTAAATAATGCTCTAATTGGCGTTCAATATCTCCCAATAAAGTGCTCGCACCAAATCGAAATAAATTTGGAGAAAGCCACTCGTCGCCTAACTCTTCCTTCATCAAAATTAACCAATCGAGAGATTGTTTGGCAGTACGAATTCCGCCAGCGGGTTTAAAACCTACTTGGTAACCTGTGGCTTCAAAATATTCGCGGACAGCCCGAGTCATAACCAAGCTAAACGGCAAGGTGGCGTTAACTGATTCTTTTCCGGTAGAAGTTTTAATAAAATCAGCACCCGCCATCATACAAACCAAACTTGCTCGGGCAACATTGGTTAAGGTTCCCATTTCACCGGTTGCTAAAATGGTCTTCATGTGAGCTTCCCCGCAGGCCGCTCGAAAGGCTTTTACCTCGTTATATAAAGCTTGCCAATGCCCGCCTAACACCAAATGACGGCTGATGACAATGTCTATTTCTTTGGCGCCATCTTGTACCGAGGCTTCAATTTCTTTAATTTTTAATTCAAAGGGATTTAAACCAGCAGGAAAACCAGTAGAAACTGCCGCTACAGGAATATTGCTGCCCTGCAACGCCTCCACCGCTGTTGCTACAAATTGATGATAAACACAAACCGCTCCAACCGTTAAATTGGGCATCCCTAAAGCGGTTAACAAATCGGTGCGAACAGGCTGACGGGCTTTGGCACATAAACGTAGCACATTGGTACGGGTATCATCTCCTGATAAGGTCGTCAAATCTATACACCGAATCGCCCGTAACAGCCAAGCGGCTTGCCAATCTTTTTTTACGGTGCGCCGCCCCGTCATACTGGCGGTTCGCCGTTCTATTGCGCTTTTATTAATTCTTGCAGCATCTACCCAAGATAGGTCAAATGGCATTCCCGGGTTGCGAAGTATTTCTGGAAACATTAGGTCGTTCATTTTGTCGCCGCCATTGCAATATCTGTATGATCAATTAAATTAAACTCATTAAACGGCCAATAGACCAATACAGCTTTTCCAATTATGTTTTTTAACGGTACAGGGCCCCATTCGTGCGAGTCGTTTGAATTGTTACGATTATCGCCTAATACAAACAATCTATCTTCCGGCACTATCCATTCCACTTCGTACAACGGAGCACTGGCAATATAGGGTTCTGTTAATTTTGCCCCATTGACAAAGACTTCTCCGTTATTAACCCGAATGACATCGCCGGGTAAGCCAATGACACGTTTAATTAAGTCTTGTCCCGGGTTACGAGGAGAATGAAAGACAATAATATCGCCGTAATGCGGACTATCAAATTTATAGGCTAACCGATTAACCAATACAAACTCTCCATGATTAAGGGTTGGATTCATGCTAAAGCCATCAACCAAGACGCGAGCGGTCATGGTGTTAATGACCAAAAACAATACCGCTGAAAGCAATACAGTTTCTAACACATCTAAAAACAAACGAAGCCATTTGGTGCGTTTGGGTTCACCGTTTTCAATTTCTATCTCTGGGGGATTATTTTCCACATTAACCTCCGCTGGCATTATAAAACTTCTTAAAATGCCGAGCAAGTTTTGAATATTTTGGTAATTTTTAATTAACAATTGGCTTCATGATAACAGGTAATACCCGCTTATCAGCGGGTATTAAAGAATAATTTAGAAGAAATTAATCTAACAATGAAGGGGGTGTTGGATAGCTAGGGCCGTTTCTTCGAAACTCATATATGGCCACAATTTTATCGATGATGGATTGATGTGACTCAAGCACATCTGTAAACTCGAAACCGACATTATAAAATGAGGGGTCTATATCTGGTTTGCACCATGCCACTCGAGCCTCTAAATTAATATGGTCTACATTAAAAATTGGGTCGGGCAAATCGAGCCGCAAATGAACATTGAGCCCTTCTTCCATTTTATCGTCGCTAATAATCATAGCGCCTAGGTGATTTAGGTCAGCTAAATATCCCAATACCCTGCCTGTGCCACGATCAAAAACGCGAGAGTAAATAGCCAGATATATGCGGGGGAGTTTTCGTTTCTCTTCCATCTTATCTCCTATGTCTATATTTATAGTGTACTTACTTTTATAGAGACAGGTCAATGATGTAATGATTTCTAAATATTTTGTTTATGTATTGTTTAAAACAAAACGCCCGATTTAAACGGGCGTTTGAGAGCGGAGAGAGAGGGATTTGAACCCTCGATACCTTTCGGCATACACGCTTTCCAAGCGTGCGCGCTAAGCCAGACTACGCGATCTCTCCTCTTGATTTGATAACCAATATTGTACTAGCTATCCGAGCGAACGGCATTATAACACATTCGTCTTTTTTGAAAACACTTTTAAGAAAAATTAAAATAGACACCCTTTAATAAGCTGTGTCTATTTTAATTAAATTTCTTGGGCTGTTTAATTATTTTTTCGAAACGGTAGGCAGTTCTCGGGGAGTCAGCATGCCCCAGCGGCTGGCTCCTAAATATAAAATTTCTAAAATCAAATCTTCGTAGGATATTCCTTCCGCTGCCGCTTCAATACATAAATCGCTATAGCCGGGGGTTAAACCTGGCAAGGTATTAATTTCTATTAATACTGGTTCGCCTTGGGCATTGAGACGAATATCAGAACGCGAAACATCAATGGCTTTAATAGCCATATGAGCTTTAACCACTAGGCTTTGAATTTTACGAGCCAATTCTGGAGAGATATCGGCAGGGCAAATATAGCCAGGCGCGCCTTCACCGCCAACGTCTTTGGATTTGGCTTCTTGGCTATAAATGCCGGGGGTAACGGAACGGCTACTATCCAACTCTAAAACAGGAAAGACATGGTAGCCGAGTTTTCTATCTTCGTACCAATGAGGGTGACGGGAATAGCGTTGGGCATCCCAACGACCGACTAACCCACAAGTAAACTCTCTACCCGAAAGGAAGGTTTCGACCAAAGCTGGCTGGCGGTAATTTCCGATAATATATTTAACTCGTTCGCGCATCTCTGTTTCATTATTAACCACAGCTTTTACATCCACTCCCATACCGGTGCCTTCGCGGGCTGGTTTGACAAAGAGCGGGAAATGAAGTTCAGAACGCAGCGATTCGTCTCCGACAATAAACTCCTGAAAGGGAGCCACTGGCAGGCGGCGGTCACGCCAAATTCGCTTTGTGAGGGTTTTATCTAATGAAATGGCATTTGCCATGACACGCGAATGGGTATAGGGGATTCTTAACATTTCTAACAAGGCCGGCACTTGCGCTTCGCGGGCATCGCCGCCTAAGCCTTCTGCAATGTTAAAACAAATATCTGGTTTTATTTTTTTAAGGGTGTAGGGGAGTTCGCGGTCCGCTTGAACAAAAATGGCCTCATGCCCATCAGTTTCAATTGCCGCACGGATTAAATCTATGGTTTCAATATGGTCAAAATCTGCTAATGCATCTGCAGGAACATCTTGCTGCTGTTTAATCGAGTCGTCTTTAATGTTTGCCAGCACAGCCACACGCCAAGGTTTTTTAGGGCGTACGATACTGGGAGGTTTCTCTTCATTGGTAGTTTTAGGCATTTCTTCTCCTTCTTGAACCTTAATATTGAACAGTGAAATCATAGTGCTGATGATTAAAAATTACAAGAGCAGACTTTTTATACGTTAATTAAGCCTAAAAATTGCATTGGTGATTTTTGTAACTAGACAATGACTTGCCTTTCGGGTATCATTACGCCGTCTTGGCTCGGCCAAAACGCATTCATTTAAAACAAAAATATGAAATAATTTGGCGTTCATACGCTGAAATTAATGAAATCTTTCGTGCGGAGGCATAATGTCTGACCTGATTAAGCAAATTACAAGTGATTTTCAAAAACAAATTGATACCTATAAACCAGAAGCTGTTGTAAGCGATATTGGTACCGTTCTAGAATCGGGCGATGGAATTGCTCGTGTTCAAGGGTTAACCAATGTTAAATCGCAAGAACTCGTTCAATTTGCCAATGGCGTAATGGGTATTGCGTTTAACTTAGAAGAAAAAAGTGTTGGTGTCATCATCATGGGTGATTTCGATGGCATTACACAAGGGATGGCAGTACGGTCCACTGGTCGTATTGCTTCCGTTCCAGTAGGGGATGGCTTAATTGGTCGTGTGGTGAATACACTAGGCGAACCCATTGACGGCAAAGGACCCATTCACTTTAGCGGCTACCGCCCCATTGAGCGTATTGCTCCGGGTGTAGTAGAACGTCAAGATGTTGACCGACCTGTTCAGACCGGTATCAAGTCAATTGATGCGATGACGGCGATCGGGCGCGGCCAGCGTCAATTAATTATTGGTGACCGCCAAACCGGTAAATCAGCTATCGCGATTGATACGATTATTAATCAAAAAGGCAAAGACTTGGTTTGCATTTATGTAGCTGTCGGACAGAAGAAGGCTGCCATTGCTCGTACTGTGGCTTTGCTAGAAAAACATGGCGCAATGGACCATACCATTGTGGTTGTGGCCGCAGCAGATGAATCTGCCGCTTTACAATACATTGCCCCTTATGCCGGTTGCGCCATGGGTGAAGAATTTATGGAAACCGGTCGCGATGCGTTGGTTGTATATGATGACCTTTCTAAACATGCTTGGGCGTATCGCCAAGTTTCTTTGTTGCTTCGCCGCCCTCCAGGACGTGAAGCCTACCCCGGCGATTTGTTCTACTTACATTCTCGTTTATTAGAGCGAGCCGCTCAACGCTCCATCAATTTTGCAATTGTTAAAAACAATTTTGAAGGGGAAGCCACTGTAAAAGATGCAGTAGACGGCAAAATTTATGCTGGTCCTATGGCTGAACACGATGCCAAAGAAACACTGAAAACCAAAGGGGACGGCTTTAAAATTACCAAAGTTGCTGGCTCTGGCGGTTCTTTGACAGCTTTACCCATTATTGAAACCCTTTTAGGCGATGTTTCTGCCTATGTTCCTACCAATGTTATTTCCATTACTGACGGTCAAATTTATTTGGAAGCCAACTTGTTTAATGCGGGTATTCGTCCCGCTGTAAACGTCGGTATTTCGGTATCGCGTGTAGGTGGTGCCGCACAAACCAAAGCCATGCGCCAAGTTGCTGGCCGCTTACGTTTGGATATGGCTGCTTATCGCGAATTGGCAGCATTTGCTCAGTTTGGTTCTGATTTAGATAAATCCACGCAGGCCCAGCTCAATCGTGGTCGCCGTATGCAAGAGATTTTAAAGCAGCCCCAATATGAACCCGTTTCACTAGAGCACCAAGTAATAGTCATGTTTGCCGCTACGCAAGGCTTCGCAGATAGCGTAGAAGTTGAAAACATGCGCGAATGGCAAGTTGCTTTAACCAAATATTTTGACGCTTCATACCCCGAAGTTGGCAAAGATATTGTTGAAAAGAAACAGATTACTCCTGATAATGAAAAGAAATTACGAGATGCCTTGGCTGCGTTCAAAGCCACTTGGCAGGCTTAAGGTAAATAGTTATGGCTTCTGCTCGTGAAATGCGGCTCCGAATTCGGAGCGTTAAAAATATCTCGCAAGTAACCCGTGCTTTGCAGGCTGTAAGTGCCAGCAAAGTTCGCAAAGCCATTGCGGCATTAATGGGTACCCGCCCATATGCCAATAAAGCTTGGCAAATACTCACCCATATTGCTGGTCAACCTGGTCGCGATTCTTTACACCCTTTGTTAACCGCTCGCTCACAGGTAAAAAATACTTTGGTTGTAACCATTAGCGGTGATCGCGGCTTAGCAGGCGCATATAACACCAACTTAATCCGCTTTGTTTTTCGAACATTCGGCAAATGGCCAACCCCCGTTAAATACATTGCAGTCGGCAGAAAAGGGCGCGATTTACTGCTCCGCAGAAAGCAAAGTGTCATTGCAGATTTTAGCAATTTGCCCGCAGCCCCTTCTTTTGTAGATGTTTCGGCGATTGGCCGAATGGCCGTTGAAGAATATCTCTCTGGTCGGGTAGATGAAGTTTATTTGGTTTATACAGACTATGTAAACATGGTTAAACAAGAACCTACTTATAAAAAACTTTTACCCTTAGAGTTTAAAACAGATGAAGGTTTGGTTGGAGAAATAGAAGCAAGACAAAACACCAACCTAGGTAAAGCAGCCTATACCTACGAGCCTGATGGCCGCGAATTATTGGATGAAATCATTCCACGTTTTACAGCCTTACAGGTGTATCAAGCCGTTTTAGAATCATTGGCATCTGAACATGCGGCTCGAATGGTAGCCATGCGAAACGCCACAGACAATGCCCGCGATTTGGTAGGTGCATTACAACTGCAATATAACAAAGTACGTCAACAATCAATTACGAGCGACATGCTCGATATCGCTGGCGGCGCAGAAGCGTTGGCCCAAGCGACATCAACTTCTCAAGCTGGAGGCGAATAATGGCTAAAGAAACTGGCCGTGTAGTACAAATTTTAGGTGGTGTGGTAGACGTAGCCTTTCCTGAAGGCGATTTACCCGAAATTTTTGAAGCAATTGAAGTGCCACGTGAAGGGCAATCTCCCCTTATTTTGGAAGTTCAAAAACATTTAGGAGATAACTGGGTTCGAACCGTAGCCATGGATACAACCGATGGCTTACAACGAGGAGTGCCTGCCACTGCCACCGGCTCCCCTATTCTCGTTCCCGTAGGGCTTTCAACTTTAGGGCGCATCTTTAACGTGCTTGGTCAGCCCATTGATGAAAAAGGGAAAGTGGAAGCCGCGGATCATTACCCAATCCACCGAAAGGCTCCAAGTTTTGATGAACAATCCACTGGTGTAGAAATCTTCGAAACCGGTATTAAAGTCATCGACTTAATCGCCCCATTCACCAAAGGTGGTAAAACGGGTATTTTCGGTGGTGCTGGTGTAGGTAAAACCGTTGTTATCACAGAATTAATTTCTTCTATTGCCCGTGTGCATAAAGGAAATTCCGTTTTTGCTGGTGTAGGCGAACGAACCCGCGAAGGAACTTCCCTTTTCCGAGAAATGATCGAATCTGGTGTTATGAAAGACACTGTTATGGTATTTGGTCAAATGAACGAACCTTCTGGCGTACGCTTACGTGTGGCGCTTTCCGCGTTGGCGATGGCTGAATATTTCCGAGACCAAGGTAAAGATGTTTTGCTCTTCGTAGATAACATCTTCCGCTTCACCATGTCTGGGTCCGAAGTTTCCGCGCTTTTAGGGCGTATGCCTTCTGCAGTCGGTTACCAACCCACCCTCTCGACTGAAATGGGTGAATTGCAAGAGCGTATTACCTCTACCCGAACCGGTTCCATTACCTCCATGCAAGCTGTATACGTGCCAGCAGATGACTACTCTGACCCCGCTCCTGTGGCGACATTTACCCATTTGGACGCAACCATCGCTTTGGAACGCTCCATTTCGGAAAAAGGTATTTACCCCGCTGTAGATCCATTAACCTCTACCAGCCGTATTTTGGACCCCAACATCGTTGGTGATGAACACTACAATACCGCTCGCGAAGTACAACGAGTTTTGCAACGCTACAAAGATTTGCAAGATATTATCGCCATTTTGGGGGTGGATGAACTCTCCGAAGACGATAAACTGCTGGTTTCTCGCGCCCGCAAAATAGAACGCTTCTTCTCACAACCCTTTGTTACTGCCGAACAATTTACCGGTATTAAAGGCGTTTATGTTCCACTAAAAGATACCATTCGCTCTTTCCGCGAAATCTTAGACGGCAACTGTGACGACTTATCAGAACAAGCTTTTATGATGGTGGGTACGATTGATGAAGTTCGCCAAAAAGCCGAAAAAATGGCTCAAAGCAACTAGTTAATAAAAACCACCTGTTGGGCAAAAGAATTTAAACCCAACAAGAGAGAACACTTATGACCATTCGATGTGAAATAGTTTCGCAAGACCGAACCGTTTACGAAGGGGATGTAGATATTGTGGTTCTTCCCGGCGCCGATGGCGAAATGGGTGTTTTAAGTAACCATGCCCCGCTACTCACTACCTTGCAATACGGCATTATCAAAGTTCGCGTGAATAATCAAGAAGAATTGTTTACCGTTGCGGGTGGCATCGCCGAAATACAACCCAAACTGGTCACTGTCCTTGCGGATGCCGCTGAAAACGTGCAAGAAATTGATGTCAATCGCGCTGAAACCGCTCGAAAACGTGCCGAAGAAGCGCTTGCTCAAACGAAAACCGATGGTAATTTAGACAATTATTTAGCCTTAGAAGCCTCTTTACGCCGCTCTAACCTTCGTCTCGATGCTGCCAAACGCTTCCGTACGAGCAGACGTTCACATCAGAGCGAGGATTAACCTCAACTATGGCTGGCCTTTCACGTGACTTAGGCGTAGACCTCGGAACAATTTATACCCGCATTGCAGACGGTCCTCAAGTTGTCATTGAAGAACCCACCATTGTAGCCATTGATGTTGCAGAGCAAAAAATGGTCGAAGTTGGCAAAGCGGCTCGCGATATGCTAGGGCGCGTACCCGAGAGCATCGAAGTCCTTAGACCCTTACAAAATGGGGTTATTGCCGATTTTGAAATTACCGAAACTTTATTAAAATTTCTCTTACAACAAATTAGCGGACCATTACGAATTTTCAAACCAACCGTGATGATTTCCGTTCCCTATGGCGTAACCAGCGTAGAGAGCCGCGCCGTTCATGAAGCCATGCTTCGGGCAGGCAGCCAAGATGTGTATCTCATTCAACAGCCTTTGGCCGCCGCCTTAGGTGTTGATTTACCCATCAACTCCCCTTCTGGAAATATGGTCGTCTGCTTAGGCGGAGGCTCTACCCAAGCAGCAGTATTAGCCATGTATGGCATTGTAGCTGCTGAAACCCAGCGGGCTGGCGGCATGAACATGGACGAAGCCATTACCAATTATGTCCGTAGAAAATACGGCGTTATCATCTCAAACGTTACAGCCGAACAACTAAAAATTAAAATTGGCGCCGCTGTACCGCAAGAAACTGAACTTAGTATGGAAGTACAAGGTCAAGACCAAGTCACCGGCTTACCTCGTCCCGTTACCATTACCACCGGTGAAATCGTTGAAGCATTACAAGAACCACTCAAACAAATGAGCGAAACCTGTCGGCGCGTACTAGAAAAAACCCCGCCAGAGTTAGTTTCAGATATCATTGACCGCGGCGCAGCCCTCACAGGCGGCGGAGCATTGTTGCGTGGCGTAGATAAATTATTAACCAAATCCTTAGGTATTCCTGCTTATTTGGTAGATAACCCGCTCACTTGCGTTGCAGAAGGTGCATATCGCGGTTTAGGAATGTACGCGCAATTAAGACGAAACCTACCCCCCGTTTAATTTTATTAATTAAATAAAAATCGCTAACCCAATTGAGTTAGCGATTTTTATTTAAGGCAAATAATACGTCATGCGTTGCAAGCCAATCACAGGGTCTAAATACTGCACTTTCACATTTTCTGGCACACTTAAACTCACCGGCGCATAATTCAGAATTCCCCCCACACCGGCTTTCACCAACTTATCTGCAACATCCTGGGCAGAAGATGCCGGAACACAAAGCATAGCAATTTTTATGCCTTCTTTTTGAATAACATCAACCAAATTTTTCATATCTAAAATTTGAAAACCAGAAACCACAGTACCAATCTTTTTTGCATCGGTATCAAAACAAGCGGCTACTTTAAAACCTCGATTAAGAAACCCCTGATAGCGAACAATCGCGTGTCCCATATCGCCCATACCAATCACAGCCACATCCCAAATTCGGTCTACTTTTAATATATTTTGTAATTTATCAATTAAAAAAGGGATGTAATAACCAGTACCTTGTTTGCCAAACTCCCCAAATTGAGAGAGATCCTTGCGGATTTGAGCGGCAGAAATACCTACCTTTTCTCCGAGTTCCTGAGAAGATGTCGTAGAAATGCCATTATTAGACATTTTTTGCAGCGTACGTAAATAAATGGGTAATCGGCTAACAATGATATCTGGAATGTTTTGGGTATTCAAAGGGTGCCTCCCAATAAGATTGCGTTGAATTGCACTAATCTACCATAAAAGCACTTTTTGTGCAATTCAACACAAACTAAAATAATAAAACCCACAAAATAACAATTTAATTCTAAATTTTATGGAATAAACTCTACTAACAAGCGATACTGAACAGAAATTAATTCTCCGGCTGGCTCCCCCGCGCGAATTTCCAGCAAAACAGTTTGCCCCGGCTGAAAATTAACCAACACTGGCGCAGAAGTGCAAGAATTTAATTTCCACCCTCCATTTGTAGAAACAACAACATCACCATTGCCGCTACAATTTAATGAAACCAATGCTTTAATAGGCCAATCACCAGCCACACTTAAAGATAAATAATCCACTTCATCCCCCGTTGGAGCAGAAACCATATCTTGAAAGGCTTGCCAACGGCTACGAGAAGAATCTAACATTAAATGAGCCAGCGGCTGGGATGCGGAATCAGAGTCTGGAATTGCCGGAAGCGCTGTGGGCGTAGCCAGCACCTGCCCACTTGAACCAGCCTCCACAGAGATAGGATTGCCACTTAAATCTAAAAAGGGTAAATCTTTAATTTCATCGCCCACTTTTATATACAGTGCTGCTACCCAGCCGCGCCCTTCTGGGGCATCTGCAAATGCAATTTGTAACCAAGTGCTGGTTTCGTTTCTTCCTAAGATGGCAATGGTTTGGTTTGCCGAAATTTGACCAAAACTATCATAAACCGTGCCTGGGCCGCTACGCACATTAACCTGCTGAGATGTAACCCCAGCCACAGCCCCTTGCGGGGTAGGCTGCTGCGTAACAGCGGGGGTACTGGTAGCCGAAACATAGGGAGCAAAATCCAAAACAGGCAGGCGTTCTACATTGCCATTAATTAAAACGTATTGGGTGGTAACCCAGCCCACTTTTAATGCCGCCTCTTCAAATTGAATTAAATACCATTCGCCGGTGCTATCTTTGCCAATTACATTTACATTGTTGGCTGGCGCAATTAACCCTACCGAATCAAACTGTTGGCCCGGACCAGAACGCACATTAATATTGCTATTCACATAGCCAGAAAGGGGTGCAATGGTTGGCTGCGGCGTGGGCGTTAAAGTGCCTAATTGTGATTGTTGTGTAACAGCCTGCAATGTGTAGGTAGGCGGCAACGTGGCAGTGATGAATAAGGGTGTGCTCACGGTTGTTGCAGCGGCTGGGGTCTGAATTTGCGCCGAGCAAGCCGCCAACCCAATAAAAAGCGGGAGTATAAAATACTTTTGCATAGGTTTGATTGTACTGCCAAGTTTAAAAATTAAAACACTGCTGATTTTTTTCACCAGCAGTGTTTTAATTAATTAAGGATTAATCAGGATGCCTTCATTTGTATAGTAAGGCAATTTGCGAAAATCACCAATTGGTTTCACATATTCAGCAGCCACCCAAGCCCGACCATCTGGCCCGTTAGCATATTCAATTTGATACCAATAACCGCTTAAAGTTAAACCAGTTACAACAACATAACTATTTGCATCAATTAAACCAATCACATCAAATGTTCCCGCTGGGCCGCTGCGAACATTGAGTTGAGCGGTAGCCTGCCCTTGTGGGCCAGCGGGCGGCGGTGTATTTGTAGCGGTAGGCAAGCTTGGGTCTGGGGTTGGAGCAGGGGTAACAGGCAAACCCAAAGCATCAAAAAATGGCAGGTTGCTAAAACCTTCAACCGGCTTAACAGATTCGCGGATAACCCAGCCTTTTCCATTCGGCCCCGAGGGATATTCAATTTGTGCCCATTCATTATCCCCAAAACGCCCAGTCATGTTCACCATATCTCCCACTTGCAAACTGCCCATACTCATGGCAAATGTATTTGGTGCTACCCGCACATTGGTCGTTTGCACAATGGCAGCCACGCGCGCATCCGGCCCAGTGGCAGTTGGCGGCAACGGCAAAGGCGTGCCTTCAATAATCCAAACCAAGGGGGCAGCAAACCGCACCGTTTTATCTGGGTTAATAATTGCAATCGGCATCATGGTTACATCCACATCTTTTAAGATGACCGCATCTGCCAATACCCAGCCGCGGCCAGTGGGCGATTCATCCCAAACGATGTAAAAAAAGCGTCCGCTAATATTACGCGCAATAATATTAATGCCCTGATTTTTATAAATACCCCCAAGGCTGGGGCTGCCTTTACGGTCTTCAGCGCGAACGGTTACATTGGACTCAGCCACCCCTAAAATAGGTTCAGGCTCAGGGAAAGGGGTAGCGGTTGGTTCAATAGTAGCCGTTTCAGTTGGCAATGGCGTTTCGGTAGGCGGCGGTATTGTAGCCGTAGCCGTTGCAGAAGCGGTTGGTGTAGCCGTCGGCGCTGCAAGCCCAGGAATCGAGTCGCATGCGTTAAGGATTAATACAAGCAAAATAAATAAAATTGTTGTCTTTTTCATAATTCTTTCTTTGAGTTGGCGAATAAACTCTATTTTACCAACAATCAATTCCCCCGTTTTGTTAATTAAGCAATTACAGCATCCCTTCTTAATTGCTCAATTTGCTCGATAGAATACCCCAATTGGCTGAGCAAGCTGGAGGTGTGCTCCCCCACCGTTGAAAGGGATGCCCGCTCTGGAGAAGTCTCCTGCTGCATTAAAAACGGCAAACGCGGCAAAAAGGTTTGCTCGCCATTTGGCAAAGTGGTCGGGATTAAGCTCTCACTATTAATTAATTGCTCATCTGTAAACAAATCTTCTGGGCGGGCAATCGGCGAAAATGGCAATTCAGCAATCGCACAACGCTCTAAAATATCTTTCATTAAATAGGTACTCATCATCTCCCGCACGGCTGGCAAAAACCAATCCCGTTGGGTAATGCGATCGTTATTCGTTTTTAATCGCTCGTCTCCCAGCCAATCAGCTCGCTCAAAGGCTTCACAGAACTTAATCCATTGCTTGTCGCTGGTGACCCCCACAAACACAATCTGCTGGTCGGCTGTCTCAAACTGATGATAAATCGCCCAAGCGCTCACTCGCGCTGGCATGGGCGGCACCGGCTCTTTAGAGATAGCCGAATACGCCATGTGGTGCCCCATTAAAAAAGCGGCCGTTTCAAATAATGCCGAGCGCACCAACTGTCCCTTACCGCTTTGGTCTCGTTCTCTTAAGGCCGCCAAAATCGCCATCGCGCCCATCATACCGGTTGTCACATCAATCACCGAAGCGCCCGCCCGTAACGGCTGCCCCACCGGACCGGTCATATAGGCCAAGCCAGACATCATCTGCACCACTTCATCTAACGCGGTGCGGTTTTGGTACGGGCCGGGTAAAAAACCCTTTAATTGGCAATAAATCAGTTTTGAATTAATTAAATTTAACGTGTCATACCCCAGCCCCAGCCGCTCCATGGTACCCGGGGCATAGTTTTCAATTAATACATCACTAGATTTAATTAATTGATGCGTAGCTTCTAAGCCTTGCGGGTCTTTCAAATTAATCGCGATGCTTTTCTTGTTGCGATTAAAAAACGGAAAATAGCCCATGCCAAAGCCTTTTAATCGGCGGGTGGGGTCACCTTCCAGCGGTTCCACGCGGATGACTTCCGCGCCCATATCAGCGAGGAACAAGCCCGTGGTGGGCCCGAGTACGGCGTGGGTAAACTCTACGACGCGTAAACCATCTAAAGGGCGACTCACTCGTAGCCCCCATTTTCGTTCAAATAATCCACCAAACCACCCGCCTGCAAAATTTTCAACATCACATCTGGCATCTTGGTGGCTTGCCAAGTTAATCCGTTGCTGATTACGACACCATTTAAAATGTCAATGCTTACCTGAGCATTAATTTCAATTTCGTGTTCAGGGGCTTCAACTACCAGCAAACCAATATTAATGGCGTTACGAAAGAAAATTCGAGCAAAAGATTTTGCCACCACCGCCGAGACACCCGCCGCCTTAAGCGCAATCGGCGCCTGCTCACGAGACGAGCCGCAGCCAAAATTGCTGCCCGCTACCAAAATATCACCCTCCTGAACATTTTTGGCAAAAGCAGGGTCTAGGTCTTCGAGCACATGGTCAGCCAGAGCAGACATATCTAAGGTTTTGGTGTACTTACCCGGGATAATGCGGTCGGTGTCAATATTGTCTATTTTGTAAACGTGGGCTTTGCCGCTGATAATAGATGTCATTTCATTAATTCCATTCGGTTACAAGCTGGCCGGGTCGACAATTTTCCCCGCTACCGCGGCGGCGGCCACCACTGCGGGCGAGGCCAAATAAACATTGGCACGCGGGTTGCCCATGCGCCCCTGAAAGTTGCGATTGGTAGACGAGATAGTAACTTCGTGATCGCCGGGCACACCGAGGTGGGTTCCGACACACGGGCCGCAACCGGATGTAATGAAAACTGCTCCGGCATCGGTTAGGGTTTGCAAAGTTCCGTCTTGCAGGGCGGCGTCAAAAACTGCTTTGGAGGCGGGCGCGATAATTAAACGAATAGCTACTTTTTTGCCGCGCAGCACATCGGCGGCGGCTTGCAAATCTTCTAGGCGGCTGTTGGTGCACGAGCCAATAAAAGCGGAATCCACTTTTTGGCCGAGAAAGTCATCAAGGGGAGCAACGTTATCGGGTGAGTGGGGCGCAGCGATTTGCGGGCGAAGGCTAGAAACATCGATCACAAATTTTTCGCGAAAATTGGCATTCACATCTACATGCTGATGTTCAAAGGCGTAATCCAGTTTTAATCCGGTTGTGTCAACCAAACCGGCTTTGGCACCCATCTCAGCAACCATATTGGCTAAAACCATACGGCTGGCAAGGGTCATTCGCTCTACGACCGGACCGTTAAACTCAATCGCTTCGTACACTGCTCCTTCAACCGTCATTTGTTTAATTAAATAGAGAATTAAATCTTTGGCAGAGACTCCTTTTTGCAGCTCGCCAGTTAACGTGAACAAAACGGTTTGGGGCACTTTAAGCCAAGTTTTACCGGTTCGTAAGACGCCTGCCAAGTCTGTAGAACCAACCCCCACCGCAAAAGCGCCAAGCGCCCCATAGGTTGGGGTATGTGAATCAGCCCCTAAGAATAAATCGCCAGGTTTAACATGGGCGTTCTCGACCATTAATTGATGGCAGATGCCCATGCCAACATCATAGAGTTTAATTTGTTGCTCACGAGCGAAAGCCCGCATTAAAGCATGTAGGTTTGCTACCCGTTCGTTAGGAGCCGGTGAAGCATGGTCAATGATTAAATAGGCTTTGTCTTTGTTCCAAACTTTTTGGCCGCCCATTTCTTTAAAGGCTTTTAAAGCAAAGGGGGCGGTTGCATCGGTAGCCATAACCGCATCCACATCCACAATCGCAATCTCACCAGCACGGACAGGTTTGCCAGCGTGTTTTGAAATGATTCGTTCCGAAAGGGTAGCAGCCATTTTAATTAACCAAGTGATGCATGCGTGCGGGCAGTTCTTTCCCTAAGAAGGTTTCCATTTTGCGAGAGAGTGCAGCGATTTTTTTAATTTCGACGCCAGTTTGAATGCCCATCTCGTGCAGCATATAGGCGGTATCTTCAGTGGCGACATTGCCTTTGGCGGTTAAGATAAACGGACAACCGCCCAAGCCCCCAAAAGAAGTATCAAATGATGTGATGCCTGATTTAAGCGCCGAAAGCAAGTTCGCCAACCCTTGCCCGCGTGTGTCGTGCAAGTGCAGTACCACCGGCACACTGCCCGCCATTGGCAAAATTTCTTGAACGGTCTTGCGCATTAATTGTGGATTTCCCAAACCAGCCGAATCGGCAAGCGAGAGTTCGTCAATGCCCATGGCTAAAAAGCGGCGTGAGAGCGAAACCACTTTGCCAATTTCTATTTTGCCTTCAAAGGCACAGCCAAAGGCCACTTGCACGCCAGCCCGTACTTGCATGCCATATTCTCGGGCTTTGGCAACCATGGCTTCCATTTCGAGCATGCCTTCTTCGATAGTGGTGTTGGCATTTTTTTGGGCTAGCGTTTCGGAGGC
>CAYOGW010000015.1:33583-36530 GCA_964403635.1 uncultured Anaerolineaceae bacterium
AAAAGCGGCGCGCCGGTAGAAGCGGTGGTTACATTTAATCCGGCAAAGCGGTCTTTAATTTCTGGCTTCATGCCTGCAAAACGCATGCCCAAACTTAATTGGCGGGCGCTGAGTACGTTCACTGCAAAAAATCCGCTTTCGGCAATGACATTATGAGTAAATAATTTTTTATTTAACGAAACAATAATTAACGGCGGGTCTAGGCTTAAACTGGTAAACGAACTAGCTGTAATACCAATGGGGGTTTCTCCGTGTTTGGTGGTTACCACCGTTACCCCAGAAGCAAACTGAGACATTGCACGCTTAAAATTATCGGGTGTAAAAGTCATCATTCATTCTCTTTAAATAAATCTCTTTTTGCAAATGGGGCGGTTAGAAAACGCAGCATTAAACCAAAACGAGAAAGATACTCCAGATGAGCGCCGTTCTTATTTTCGCTAAGCATTTTTTGGGTTAATACAGGGGCAACTTCATCCACCGTGCTTGCAATAATATTAAAAACTGGTTTAAATTTTTCTAACCCTTCAGGGTCATCTTTAAATTGGTCTATAACCAAGGCGGTTTTCACCATGCCGGGCTGCACGCTGGCAACTTTTACTGGCGAACCTGCTAACTCTAAGGCGAAAGTTTTATTTAAAAAGTTAACCGCTGCTTTCGAAGCGCCATAAGGACCCAAGCCCTTGCGAATGCGGCCATTCGAGCCGAAGCCTTCTAGGTTATAAATTTGCCCGCCGCCTTGGGCTTGCATTCCTTTAACCGCTACGCGCATGCCGTTTAACAGCCCATGCACATTGGAGTCGAAAATATTTCGAACCAGCGCGTCGTCTGTTTCCCAGCTATTTTGCTGCGGGTGAGCTGTTCCAGCGTTATTAATCCAAATGTCGATTTTGCCAAATTTTTGAATAGCGAAATCCCATAGTTTTTGGACATCCTTTAATTGGGAGACGTCGCAGGCGCACCCAGCGGCGCGTTCACTGCCGAAACGGGATTCTAGCTGACGGGTAGCCCGCTCCAGCTTCTGGGGGGTGCGTCCGCTAATTAAAACCGAGCAGCCTGCCTGTAAAAATGACTCCGCTAAGCCAAGACCTATCCCAGAAGTAGAGCCGGTGATGACAACAACTTTGCTCATGCTTCTGCCCAGTTTAGAACACCATAGCTGGTGTAGATTAATTTATCCGATTTGAAAAACTGCCAAACCACGCTCATGGTGAAGTTGTCGTCAATGATGAACTCGCGGCCTTTAATTTTGAGCGATTCGCCATAAAAATGTTGGCTGGTGTAAAGCGCGCGGCCGTAGCCAAACGAGTTACCGAACAGGTCTGGGCCTTCAAAAAAGTGACGGTTGTCGTTGCGGTAACGCCCAAACTTGAACTTTTTATCAAACACGCCCGAAACGGTTACATCCATATCGGCCCGCAAAAGGCTGGTCGGTTTGTAATCCATACGAACCTGATTAACGCCCAGCTTCTCTTGGTTGGCGCCGTGCACAACCATCTCCCCTTGCCAAGCGCCGCTTTTCTTAGAAGGAAGGATGTGCGGGCTGCGGCCATTAACGCGCTCAGTTTCGCAGAAGGCATCAATGCTGGTTTTCGTGTCTTTATTTTCGTGATAATCAAAGGCCACTTTGTAAATGCCATTAAAAACAGTACAAATTTTAGGTCCGTCATAAATTAAAGAGGAATAGACTTGGGTTTGACCGTCTGGCAAAATATGCACCATCGTTCTTAAATCGCCAGTCCAGCCCGGCGAGTAGTAATGGGCATCGACCAATGAGCCATAGGGATGACCCGCGCCGATAAAATCGGGACCTAAATAAATGCGGTCTTGGTCGCTATCGATGACTCCGAAAGAGAAAATATCAGACACTTCAAAGCGAGCCACCAGCGGACCAGCAGAATCTTGCAAATGGGTGTTCATAGTGTAGGTCGTGCCGCCGCTGTCTTTATCAAACGTGGAGGAACGATAAACTTTGTTGTAGCCAATGTGGTTGCCTTCAGCATCAAAGATGGAAGGTAAGCCGTGCCATTCGCCTTCGATCGATTTTTGCCAATTGGAAGGTTGTGATTTCGTCATGAGAATCCTTTCAGGTTCGGTTATTTCTTTAACGCGGGTCGTTCATAACCAGCGAATAAATCTCTTTTATTAAAACTAGCCGTTAAAAACCGCCATGTAATTTTTATTGGGTTTAACCAAGCAATAGAAGCCGCCTTGCTTTTATTCATTAAAATTTGTTCTACCAGCCAAGGGGCGGTGGTTTCGGGTTTGTCACCCAAAATATTAATTACTTTTTTAGAGCTTTCCCATCGTTCGGCGCTCATATATTCAACGCCGTGTAAAAAGTGCTCGGTGACGTTAATACCCGGGCGAATTAAATGAAAGCCAATTGGCGCGTGTTTATATTCCACGCGTAGGGCTTTGGCGAGGTAAACCACAGCGGCGTTGCCCGCTCCTAACGAAATCACACCTTCTTGAATTTCACCTTTGCCGCCCATGCCTTCTACGAAATAAATATCTCCACCCGCTGGGTTTTGTTTCAGCATGCCAGCGATGGCAACATGCGCCCCGTTAAAAGAGCCGTTTATTTTGGTTTTAAGGGTGGCTTCATATTCTGTTGGATTTAAAGAAGCCAACGGCAGCGGATTAGTAGTCGTTCCGGCGTTATTAATCCAAATATCCACTCTGCCAAACTTTGTAACTGCTGAATTCCACAAAGCTTGCACTTGGGCGTGGTCGGTTACATCACAGACCACACCGAAAACCTTGCCATCGCCATATTGATTAATTAAATTTTGAGCAACAGCATCCGCATCTTTTTTAGAACGGCTGCAAATGACAACCTGACAGCCCTTCTTTAAAAACTCAGTCGCCAAGCCCAAGCCAATTCCACGGGTAGAGCCGGTAATGACAACCGTTTTCATGCCGCTTCCACCGCTTGATTTTTTAGAAT
>CAYOGW010000016.1:0-34548 GCA_964403635.1 uncultured Anaerolineaceae bacterium
GTTAATAAGGTTGGCATCACCGCCATGTGCAAATCAACCAAATCTGACAGGTGCTCTTTGGGTAAAGCAGAAAGTGGAAACATTAATTAAGCCAAGCCTCGAATAAGATGCGGCCCAAGCGCGCGCACGACAAAACCTGGTAAACGCTTCCAAACAGCAATAGCGGCGGTAAATTTGGGGTTTTTTTGGTTAAGAGCAGGCATTGCCACGCCTTCTGCCAGCCAATACCAATACGCCAGCGGTTTCACTTCCGGCTGCCATTTAAGTTTAAAAATTTCGTTACCAGAGCCAATTAAACTGCGTCCCAAGTCAAAGGTTTTTAACCCCAGTTTGCTGTAACGCTCTATCGCACCCCAGTATAAAAACTCTCCGGCATAGCCCGCTCGTGCGCTTTTTAAAATATTGGCATGCAGGTTGGTTACTGTTAAACCTTGTTTGATGAAAACCGCCGCGCCAGCAATTTTATTTTTGGCTGTGTATTGCACCGCAAATTCGAGATTGTTTTCTAAGGATTCAGCCATAAATTGGAGATAAGCCTTGCTGTGATAGGGGCTTCCCAACTCGTGCATGGATTGAGCGAGCCCACGATAGGCGTCATCCAACAATTCCAGATGTCCAAACTGCAGGGTAAACCCTTTTTTAAAGCTCTTGCGGATGTGGTTGCGATGGTCTGAACTGAAGGCAGGCATTAAACTTTGGGGGTCTTCTGCCAATTTAATTAAGTAGGTGTTGTAAACAAAATGCGGCTGCCAACCTGAAGGCAATGGCTGATGAATATCATCAAAGCGCAGGTTGACATACTCCACTTTTGTTTCAGCCGCTAAAGCTTGAACCTGCTCCAGTAACAGCAAATGCGCTTCGGGTGAGTCCGTTGCAAATCCGCCATAAGAGCCAAATGGAGCAGTGGTTAAATAATTCCCGAAAATGGGATGTTGCACATGCACCAAAGACAAGATGCCATGCACACCGTCTTCGCTTTCGGCTTCTAACCGGTAAACGGGATAGTTGTAAATACGGCGGCTGATGTTGGTCCACGAATCAAGCACAGTAAAAGTGGCCGCGCTGGTGAGGGATTCCGGCCAGTTGGCGGGTTCAGCAGCAGAGAGTTGACGAACGCGAAATTCAGGCATGCGGGCTTTCTTTTAGGGTTTCTGCAAGGTAAGAATCCATGCGCGAAATGGGAAAGTTTTTAATTAAATTTTGCAAAAATGCTGACTTATTAAATGTAAACGGAAGGAGTAAAGGGTTTCGAATTAAATCGGACAGAATGTTTTGCGGCCAGTTTTGGGGTTGTACCAGTTCGTAGGGGTGCAAAAAAAGCACCGGAGAGCGGCCAGCCTGTAATTCTTTCTCGATTAATTTTAAAACCAATTTCTCAAATAAACCAATCATTAACCCTGAGCCGTATGGGAATTCACCGCCCAAGAGCAGGCGCGGGGTCATGTTGCGCGGGGCGTTAATGGCGGTAGGTTTGCCAAAAAAAGGATAGGTGCTGGCAGGGATTTCGTAAATTTGACCTTTTTTCATTAACGTTCCGGCTGGGGCATAGATAGAAGAAGCGTATTGAAAACCTTCATTAGCTAACAAGCTGTATTTTTCTTCGAAAGAATTAATCATCGGCGGACGATAGCCTATAACCGCATATTTCTTTCGCCAAGCCGCCGAGGCTGCTAGGTCTTGCTTAATTAAAGATTCGTTAATTAACGGGCGGTGTACTTGGCAATGAAAGCCAATTTCGTGACCTGCTTTAGCAATTTCATCGGCTAGGTCTGGGTACCAGTCTAATAACTCGCCAACCAGATAAAAACTGGCTTTGGCATCTGCCAGTTGCTCTAAAATTGGGGGCAATGCCTGACGGGCAAAACCACCGTCTAAACGGCGGCGTTCTGCGGCGGGGAGAGAATCAAAGCGGCGAGAAAGGGCAAACCAAGATTCGTAATCTATGGTTAGTAAAACGCGAGGGGATGGCATGAGAACTGGATTATAACCGCGCATGTTTGGCTTAATTAAAAAAGCCCAAACCAATGTTTGAGCTTTTTTAATTAAATTTCAGCTTACAAATCGGGTACAACCCAAGTGCCGGTTTCACCTTTTAAAGCACGCCCTAAGTTCTCTGGGTTGGTGATTAAGGCTTTCTTGCCGCCATTTTCTAAGTATCGAATCACGGCTTGAATTTTAGGCGCCATAGAGCCTTTCGCAAAATGGATGCCTTCGGCTAAATAGGCTTTGGCTTCCGAAAGAGTCATTTGGTCGAGCCATTTTTGTTCTGGTTTGCCAAAATGAACCGCTACTTTTTCTACGGCTGTAGAAATCACAAATAAATCGGCATTAATTTCACGAGCCAGCAAAGAAGAAGCGAAGTCTTTATCTACCACCGCGGCAATGCCTTGGTAGTTGCCATCGCCCGAGTCTATGACCGGAATCCCGCCGCCGCCGACTGTAATGGTGATAATGCCGTGCTCTAAAAGGGTTTTCACCGTCTCCAGTTCAACAATCTCTTTGGGTAACGGAGAAGCAACCACCCTGCGCCAGCCGCGTCCGGCATCTTCTACTACAGACCAGCCTTGTTCTTTTTCGCGACGGCGGGCTTCTTCTTCAGTCATAAATCCGCCAATGGGTTTCGCTGGGCTGGCAAAAGCTGGGTCATTTTTATCAACCAGGGTTTGAGTCACTACTGTGACCACGTTTTTCTTAATCCCACGCTGATGAAGGATGTTTTGTAAATTTTGCTGTAAGGCGTAACCAATAGCGCCTTGGCTGTCCGCACCACAGACTTCGAGTGGAACTTCGTGCATGCCTTCATATTTGGCGGCTATCTCGGAACGGCGGAGAATGAACCCCACCTGCGGGCCGTTGCCGTGACCGATTGCCACTTCCCAGCCTTGTTCAATCATATCGGCAATGTGAATACAGGTTTGGCGGGCGGCATCATATTGGCTTTCGACGGTTACATTCTTGTCATCCAAAATTAATGAGTTGCCACCAATGGCAATGACTGCTAATTTTTTATCTGCCATTTAATTTTCTCCTAAGACATGGTTAAGGCCATGACAGCCTTTTGCGCGTGTAAGCGATTTTCGGCTTCGTCGTAGACCACCGAATGTGGGCCGTCAATTACAGCATCAGCGACTTCTAATCCGCGGTCAGCGGGCAGGCAATGCATATAGATGCTGTCTTCTTTGGTTAATTTCATACGGCGTTCGTCTGTAATCCAGCTCTTATATTTATCAATAGTGGCCTTGCCTTCTTCCTTGCCGGTGGTTGTTAGCAAAGGCCCCCAACTCTTGGGGTAGACCACATCGGCATCTTTAAAGGCTTCATCCATGTTGTCGGTTACATCAAAACCAACACCATATTTTTTGGCATTGTCTTGGGCTTGCTGCATAATTTCTGGCATTAATTTAAACTCTGGCGGATGCGCCAAAACGACATCACAGCCAAAGCGTGTCATTTGCAAAATTAAGGATTGCGGCACCGAGATGGGTTTGCTATATGATGCAGCATACGCCCACGAAACGACTACTTTCTTACGTTTCAGGTCGCGGCCTTTTTTCTCCATTACAGTCATTAAGTCAGCCAAGCACTGAAAGGGATGGTAGACATCACATTGCATATTTAACACGGGGGCGCGGCTGGCTTTGGCTACTTCGTTAATATACTTGTTGCCAAAATCCCAGTCACATTGACGAATGGCAATGCCATCAAAATAGCGACCAAAAATCTCACCAATTTCTTTGGCGGTATCTCCATGCGAAATTTGAGTGGTTTCGCTGTCAATAAACGCGGCGTGCCCACCCAATTGAGCCATTCCAGCTTCAAACGAGCCGCGTGTGCGGGTAGATGTGAAAAAGAACAACATCGCGAGGGTTTTATCCCGCAGCAGGGCATGTGATTCGCCTAGTGCTCGTTTACGCTTTAAATCCCAAGCCACTTCTAAAACAGTTTCGACTTCTTCTTTGGTGAAGTCGAGGTCGCCGATAAAATCTCGGCCACGAAAATTGGTTTGCATTTTTAGCTCCTTTTATGATTGTGATACGCGCAGAATTTCTGCTCGTTTAAATTTTCCATCTTCCCAATACAGGCGCACGCCTTCGCAATAATTAATGGCAACAAATTCGTTTGCTCCCGCTTCTGGCAGACAAACCACCGCGCTCATCTCCACGACGCCGCCATGGCTGACCACCAGCGCGGAACGACCATCCGCTAAGAAATTAATTAATTCGTGATGGAATTCAGCGAGGCGTTGGGCGTAGCCCGCTGTGGCTTTCTTCCCAGCCTGAATAGCTGCCGAATAATCCGCAAACGTTTGTGGATACGGAACTTCAGCTTCAACGGCATTGCCATAAGTAGATAGCAACTCCATTTGTTCATCCACAGCAAAACCCATGGCGATGGCGGTTTCAAAGGCGCGCGGCAACGTGCTCGTGATAACGCGGTCAAACGGGCCGATGTTTTCACCGACCAAGCGTGCCAAGCTAACCCCCGCTTGGGTAAGGTGCGGGCTGCTGGCACTGCGGATTGAGTGGCGTCTTAACTCGAGAATTTTCATTTAATTAAACTCGGCAAAATGGCATAAAACTCTGTGGCTTTAACCATATCTTCCAGCGAAACCGAATCGAGCACAGTGTGCGCGGTTTCTTCATCTCCTGGGCCAAAACCAATGCTGGGTATGCCGGCCTTGCCAGCCCAATAAATACCATTGGTAGAGAAATTCCATTTACCGCTGGGCGCATCGGGCAAGCCAATTTGAGTCCGCGCTTTTTGCCCTGCTTCTACCAGCGGATGATTTTCCTCGTAAGCCCAAGCTGGAAAATATTTATCTACCGGAAAAGTAAAACCGGTATAAGAAGGTTCGTCATAGAACAATTCTTCTAGTGTTACAGTGTCTTTAAATTCAGTTGGGATTAAATCTTCAACTTGCTGTTTTACTTGTTCTTTGGTTTCACCAAAGGTCATACGGCGGTCAATATAAATAATGGCTTCGTCTGGCACCGCATTAATAGAAGGTGTTTTCACTTGCATATCACTGACCGTGATTTTGCCATGCCCCAAAAAGGGATGGTCGCCTAATTTTGGCTCTAAATCTCGAATGCCAGCAATAATGGGCAGCAGCTTATAAATGGCGTTATCGCCCAAGTGATTGCTGGCCGCGTGCGCGCTTTTTCCTTTAGAAGTCACTTTCATCTCCAAACGGCCTTTATGCCCACGGTAAACCAGCATTTTGGTTGGCTCACCAATCACCACAAAGTCTGGTTTAACCTTGGGGTCTACTTCAACAAAAGTGTTGGGTGCAATGCCGTCACACCATTCTTCCATATTGCCAAAATACCAAGCCGTCCAGCCATCAAGCAAACCCAAGTCTTGGGCAATCTTTAAGCCGTAAATCATGCCGGGCGTCGAACCTTTTTCGTCGCAAGCCCCGCGTGCATATAAAATGCCGTTTTCAATTTTTCCTTTAAACGGATCCCAGCCCCACTGCGCGGGGTCGCCAATCCCCACCGTATCAATATGCGAGTCATACACAATCACCCGCGGACCAGAGCCAATGCGCCCCAAAATGTTCCCCATTTTGTCAAAACGCACTTCATCAAAGCCCAGTTTGCGCATCTCTTCTGCCACCCGCTCCCCCACTGGCCCAATCTGCGAATCCATACTGGGAATGGCACAAATCTCCAACATAAATTGCACAATATCTTCTTGAAACTGAGATACCTGAGAATGAATTTCGGTAACTTTAGACATTCACTTTCTCCTTTTAATTAAGCCTTGCCAACCTTCCGCACCACATGAAACTTAAAATAACCGGGGATGAAATAGCTAAACGAATAATCCACCACCGAACCGCTGGCAGAATATAACTTAGCGGTTAATTGCAATAGAACATCGCCGCGTTGAATTTCAAGCATCTTTGCCACTTCGGCAGTCGCGTTGGTAGCCGAAATATCTGCTCGCGAGGTCGTTAAAGGATCGCCTCGTTCTAGCAAATAATCCAGCACAGAACCTTCAAATTTGCCTTTTAATTCTTCAGGTTTCAACACATCTTCAGGAAGGGTATCCACCAAATAAGCGACAGGACGCGTATCGGTACTAATCACACGGCTGACTCTCACGAGCGGGCTCCCGAGCGGCTGGCCCAATGCTTCGGCAGCTTCTGCATCCGCTGATAACTTTTCCACCATCACGCTGCCCATGGTTACATCTAACTTAGAGCGCCGCGCCAAGGTTTGAATACTCTCTAGCACTTCCAATCCGCTCTCAATTACAGCTACCTGACCAACAACAAAGGTGCCCGCGCCCTGACGGCGACGCAATAAGCCTTGCGTTTCAAACATGCGCATGGCTTCTCTTAACGTGGCACGGCTTACCCCCAATTGCTTGGCTAAGTACGGTTCCGATGGCAAACGCGCTCCGGCGGGTGTTTCATTAATTAATTTAGACAAATCGGCTTGTAGCCGTTGAAACGGAAAATGGGCCATAATCCCTCCTACTCCAAAAATTCATCCACAGCGTAATCATCTAAGACTACCCCCAAACCATCGGCTACACGGTTTACATACGCAAAATAAGCCACTGCTTGGTTTAAATCTAAAATGCCACGGTCATCTAACCCCGCTTCTCGCAATGGGGTCAAATCGTCCTCGACCATTTCACCGGGGGTGCGGGTCAGTTTGTCGGCATAATCCAGCAAGGCTCTTTGGCGTTGGGTTAACTCAGCTTGCCGATAATCTTTTCGTAAGGCTTTAATTAATGCTGGTTTCTTCACAAATCGCAGCAGACCGCGCGAATGATGCACTATTCAGTAATGGCAGTGATTAATGACGCTTACCACCACCGCTACCATTTCTCTTTCGCTGCGGCTTAAGGGGCTTTTGGCATGCATTACCGTGTGATACAAATCCGCGTGGGCGCGCAGGGTTGGCGGGTTTAACGCGTGCACTGCCAAAATATTGTCTGTGCCTTGTTTTTCAGCATCAAACTCTTGCGCGTAAAGGTCTTTTAATTCACCTTCGGCTTCATCTTCAGGAATAACGTGAATCCATGCGCGGCGTTTACTCATTTAATTAACCTTTATTCTTTAAGAAAAATTAGCCCACATGACAACAGCAAAAATAATTAACAACAACCAAGCCAGCATTGGCAACAATGCAAGCCAAGCCAGTTTATTTTTCCCTTTTTGTAATAACCAACCCGATAAAGCAAAGAGTATCGGAATTAAATATGCAATTAATCCTAAATCAGATGTCTGTGAAAAATAAATCGCAGCCGGAAGAGAAGTAACAGCGCTGATGTAAACAACAAGGGTTTTCTTAAACCACAACCCAGCCATAGCAATGAACAAAGACAAAATTAAAGCCGGAAGCCCAAATGAAGCAAGTACATTTTCCATGTTTATCCTTTAATTAATCGTTTGGCAGCCGCATTGTGCCGAGCAGAAAGTTCTCTCTCATCTACGGTTACCAACTGACCTTCCCTCACTACAAATTTACCGCCTACTACTGTGTAATCCACCCTTTGCGGCTGGCAAAAAACCACCGCCGAAACAGGGTCGTGCACTGCCCCGCCAGAATAGGCAAGAGAATTTAAATTAATCGCATAAAAATCGGCACACTTGCCCACTTCTAGGCTGCCAATATCGCTGCGACCCAAAACAGCCGCGCCGCCGCGTGAGCCTAACCAAAGCGCTTCGCGGGCGGTCATTAATGTTCGGTTCGGATCATTCGAGAGGGAATAACCCGTGATTCCTTCTTTTAATCGTGCCAAGAGCATGGCTTGACGAACTTCGGCTAACAAATGTGAACCGTCATTGCTGGCAGAACCATCGACACCCAAGCCCACCTTTACCCCCGCCGAGAGATATTCTTTAATCGGCGCGATGCCTGAAGCCAAGCGCATGTTCGAGGTTGGGCAATGAGCTACCCCGCATTGATGTTTAGCAAAGACTTGAATCTCTTCGGCGTTGGCATAAACAGCATGCGCGAACCAAACATCCTTGCCAACCCAGTCTACACTTTGCATATAGGCTACCGGTCTTAAGCCAAACTGCTGAATACAAAATTGTTCTTCGTCTTCGGTTTCAGCCAAATGGGTATGCAACTGAACCCCATAATGGCGAGCCAAAGCGGCTGATTCTTTCATCAAAGTGCTGGTAACACTAAACGGTGAGCATGGCGCTAATACAATTTGAGTAAAAGAGCCGAGCTTCGGGTCGTGGTAACGCTCAATTAATCGCTGGCTGTCGGCAAGGATAACGCTTTCTTTATCGGTAACAGAATCTGGGGGTAGCCCGCCTTGTGATTCGCCCAAAGACATGGAGCCTCTCGAAGCGTGTAAACGCATTCCGAGCGAGAGTCCCGCTTCGATTTCATCATCTAATTTAGAACCATTAGGAAATAAATAAAGATGGTCTGATGCGGTGGTACAGCCGCTTAAAGCCAGTTCGGCGAGGGCGGTTTGGGTAGATGTAAAAATATCCTGCGGCTGCAATCGCGCCCAAATGGGATAAAGGGTTTTAAGCCAATTAAATAAATTGGCGTTTTGCGCGGCGGGAACCGCGCGGGTGAGGGTTTGGTAAAAATGATGGTGGGTATTAATTAAGCCGGGTAATACAATGTGCCCGCTAAGGTCTAAAATTTCATCGGCGTGCTGGGGCAGGTTTGCGGTGGCATCGACTTGTTCTATAAAACCATCACGAATAAACAAACCGCCGTTTTCTATTTCGGTTTGCTGGTCGTTTAAAGTTACAAGATAAGCATTTTTAATTAATAGGGTAGACATGCCGCCTCACCTGAATAAATTTGTCTGACAAATTTTAGTGCAGCAGAAAAAAAATAGCAAGGCAATAAATATTAAATTTTGGCTCGCATTTCACTGATACAATCAATAAAAGTTCCAGTAAACCCCTATTAATAAGCGGAATTATTAAAGACAAGGAAAGCAAGTGAGTTTCGAACAATTTAATTTAGATAAGCGATTACGGGCAGGCATTGAACGAGCCGGTTATACAGACCCTACCCCAATTCAAGAAGCGGCTATCCCCACGGCACTGGCCGGAAGAGATTTAATTGCAACAGCCCAAACCGGCACCGGCAAAACAGCTACTTTTGTGTTACCCATGCTGCACAAACTGCTCAACGGGCCGCGCCATAAAAGCCGCGCGCTGATTGTCACCCCAACCCGTGAATTAGCCCAGCAAATTCACGACAATATTCGGGTTTTAGCCAGCGGAACAGGTATCCGCTCGACTACGATTTATGGCGGGGTAGGTCCTACGCCACAAATTCGCGCGCTGCAAAGCGGTGTAGAGATTATTGTGGCCTGCCCGGGCCGCCTGCTCGATTTAATTTCACAAGGGCATGCCCGTTTGCAAAATATCGAACTATTGGTATTAGATGAAGCAGACCGCATGTTTGATATGGGCTTTTTACCCGATATTCGCCGTATTATTAAAGCCATCCCTGCCAAGCGCCAAACGATGCTCTATTCGGCGACCTTCCCAAAGGAAGTGGAAAAATTAGCAACTGAAACATTAAACAACCCCGAGCGAATCGCGGTCGGGCTCACCCGCCCAGCGCATACCGTTTCCCACGCCTTGTATCCAGTTCCCAAGCATCTTAAAACCGCGCTGACACTAGAGATTCTTAAACGAACCGATACCAACTCGGTATTAATCTTTGCGCGAACCCGTCGCCGTGCCCAGCGTTTGTCACTACAACTCAGCCATGCCGGTTACAAAGTGACCAGTATGCACAGTGATAGGACCCAAAGCCAGCGACAAAGCGCCTTAAATGGGTTTAAAGAAGGTCGTTACCAAATAATGGTAGCAACGGACATTGCCGCGCGCGGGTTAGATGTCGAGAGCATTTCACATGTGATTAATTTTGACATTCCAGATACGGTTGATGCTTATGTTCACCGCATTGGGCGAACAGGCCGCGCCGAAAGAACCGGTGATGCGTATACCTTAATTAGCCCAGAAGATGACGCAATGGTACGAGATATTGAAAAAGTAATGAAACAAACCTTACCACAAGAAAAACTAAGCGATTTTGACTACACCCTACCTGCGCCGCCTATTCAAAACCAACCTGCCCCGCGCGGACCACGCCCAGCCAAGCATCCAACCTCTCAGCGTCCGCATCCACATAAACCCTTTAAACGTAGATAATCCTTAATATTACGGATGTGTTTAAAAACAAAACAAAGTAAAATAATTTCTTATGTATTTCAATACTTCTCGCAGCGTAAACAACACGCGCCCATTACAAGTTTTTGCAGAGATTTTTAAACAAAATCTTTCTACTGGCTTGTTACAATGCCGCATCTCTAATACCCGCCGCACAGACTTTTTGTTTCACTTTGGACGGTTGATTAACGCCTATGAAGTTATTGCCGAAAAAGTAACCCGCTATGAAGGCAATGACTTGGAATCAATTCTCAACCAATCAGTTAACTTGCAAGCCCAAGCAGTGGATTTACCAGCCCATGGCTTAAGGATGTATAAAGCGCTGGTAGAAGCCTGCACCGAGCCGAAAACCAACCCTGCCAACACAGAAGAGATTAGTGAAATCATTTCAAATTGGCAGCAAGAATCTACCCCTACCTTTGCCAAAATTCATTGGGAAAACGGCGACGCTATTATTTACACCCCCGGTGAAAAAAGTTTTACCCGCCAGTCTATTTTAATTAGCCCAGGAATTTCTGATTCAGACATTTTCCCTGCTGTGTTACGCTGGCCTGTTGCAACGTGTTCCATTACAACTTATCAAATAAACACAGATGCAAACGGTTGGATAGAGTTTTATTTACAAATGGCTTTTCAAAAAACTGTATCAAAATTAATTGCTCGTTATAAAGACCTGAGCGGCCGAAACTTACAAGAATCACTAGCGTTAGAATTTAATAACTTTACCCGCCAACAAAAACTGGATATTAATATTTACAACGGTGAAGTAACCGATAAACACGTATTTGCAAATAAAGAAGAAGCATCAAGCGCTTACCGAAGCTTAATTAACCTCGTTATTCAACACATGAAAGCCGTTATTGGGGCGAGTTTAATCTCTGGCATTGTTGGCCAAATATTCATCTCCAGTGAAAGCTTTTTAAGACAATATGCAAAAAAGTATCAACTCGTAGAAACTGAATTAATCCCTAAAAACATTACACTTTCAATGAGTAGATGAGCAAATGTCTAGCCGAACAAAATTCAACCTTAGCGCTTTGGTTATTATTTTTGTCATTTTGGCATATATTGCCATATATCAATGGCAGCCATTTGATGAATTTTGGAATAACAATTCACTCAATATATTAACCATTCTCTCTGCGAGCTTAACAGTCTTCGGCTGCTGGAAAATTTTAAGCACCTACAGCAAAGACGAAGCCCAGTACAAAATTTGGCGATCTTTCACCATTGGTTTTGGTCTCTGGCTTTCTGCCGAAATCGCTTGGGCTTATTTAAACCTAACTTTAGGAGAAGTGCCCGTACCCAGCTTGCCAGACTATCTCTGGCTGGCGGGGTACCCCTTTTTTGGGCTTGGCTTCATTTACCAATACCGTTTGTTATTTAATACCACCCCCCAACAAGAGCAATTGGGCTTCTGGTCTTTAATTATTTTTTCTTTAATTATTACTGCCGGAATTCAATTAATGAACGAGCAACCTTTTGAGATTGCTGCTTATGTCGACTTATATTACCCCGTTGGAGATTTAATCACCGGCATTGTTGCTTTGCGGCTGGCATGGGTTTTTCGGCGTGGTATTTTGGCTTGGCCGTGGCTGGCTTTAATGCTCTTTGGCGTTTCAGACGCGCTTTTTGCTTGGCTTGCGCAAACCGATACTTATGCCTATTCCGCAGAAAACGGAAATGTATTAAGCATGTTAACTGACGCTTCTTATTTAGCGGCTTATTTAATTTTAGCGCTTGGCTTTATGGGGCAATATTTTATTTTGAAATACGGCCCTTGGGCATTAAGCAATTCACACCCTGCTTCCGAATAATCTATGCCCTTTAAGGCTTACTTATCATTCTTCATTCTATTAACTGCAAGCTTGGCTTGCAGTTTGCCATTAAGCCAAAACACAACCCCTGCCAACCTTACCCCTGCCCTGCCGAAGCAAACAGAAACCAACTTGCTTTTAGAAACAGCCACCAACCCAGCAACAGAAACCCCTCAGCCAAGTATTACGCCTGCTCCCAGCGAAACCGCCAGCCCGTCGCCCGCTCCCACTTACATCACCCTGCGCGGTAAAACCATCTCAGAAAAAACATCCTGCCGTTATGGGCCAGGAGCAGATTATCTCTATCTCTATGGGCTTAACCAAGGCGCCGTGCAAGATGTGATTGGCCGCAACGAAGCCGCAACATGGGTTTTAACGCAGGCGCGCGGAGATGTGATTCGCTGTTGGATTAAAACCAGCCTGCTAGAATTAAATGGAGATGTGATGGCAGTTGAGCCGGTTGACCCGCATATTGTGCTAGCTTGGTCTCCGTACTATGGCCCTTTAACTGGTGTTTCGGCTGTGCGCGCTGGCAGCGAGGTGACCGTTTCGTGGCATGCGCTGCCGCTGAGGGCGGGGGATGATTCACTGCAAACGCCTTATATTGTAGAAGCGTGGGTTTGTAGAAACGGGCAGCTTGTTTTTGAACCATTTGGCACTTATGCGCTGGCTATCAAAATTACAGATGAAAAAGGCTGCGCCGAGCCTTCGCATGGACGGGTGATTGCAGCGGAAAAACACGGTTACACCGTGCCTGTTGAAATCCCTTGGCCTTAATTAAAAATCTCCGCTGAGCGGAGATTTTCTTAATCAATCCTGTTGCAGTTGAGCAGCCCGTAAAGTATTTTGCATGAGCATGGCAATCGTCATGGGACCAACACCACCAGGGACTGGTGTGAGGTAACCTGCCACTTGAAGGGCTTCTTCAAAATTCACATCGCCGACCAAACGATAACCGCGTTTTTTGGTAGGGTCTGGCTTATCGTTAATTCCTACATCAATCACCGCCGCGCCGGGTTTAATCCATTCTCCACGTACAAATTCCATTTTCCCGATAGCCGCAATGACGATATCGGCTTGGCGGACAATTTGTTCGATATTTTTGGTGCGAGAATGACAGACTGTCACCGTGGCATTTTCTTGGATTAATAATAAAGCGGCAGGCATGCCAACAATATTAGAACGTCCTAATACGACGGCATTGGCTCCTGCAATTGGAATGCCCATTTCTTTTAATAAATAAATACAGCCATATGGTGTGCACGGAACAAACAAAGGCTCTCGGCCTTTTTGTGCTAACCTACCCAAATTAATCGGCGAGAAACCATCTACATCTTTGTTGATATCAATGGCCATTAACACTTGCTCTTCGTTAATATGCGCAGGAAGCGGCAACTGTACCAAAATGCCGTTTACTCGTGGGTCTGCGTTTAAAGTTTTAACTAAAGTTAACACTTGTTCTTGAGTGGCATCGCCGGGCAAATGGTGGTGAAATGATTCCATGCCTAACTCAGTACAGGCTTTTTGCTTCATGCTGACATAAGTAGAAGAATCGATTCGGTCACCGACCAGCACAGTTGCTAAGCCTGGCTTGGGTTTACCCGTAGATGTTCGTTTAGAAACTTCAGTTTGCACCGCATCTCTTACCTTTTTGGCAATCGCGGTTCCGTCAATTAATTGAGCTGTCATGGCTGTCTCACTTTCTTTAAAGAGCGCTGAGTAATTTTTTAATTTCTGCCGCTAAAACTTGAGTATTTGGTTTATTTAATATAGACATATGATTGCCCGGTATTGTGATTGTTTCTAAATGGCCAATAATATAGTTTTGCCATTTTTCTATTTTTAATAATTTTTGCTTTGCGTGCTTCCCAGCTTGAAATAAAAATACATCTCCAAGGTAAGGTTCAGGATTATATTTTTCGGAAAGGATGATATTTTCTAGCAAAATATTCTCCTCAGCCGCCTTGTAGCGTGAAAGTAGGCCATTAAATACTGTTGATTCACGAATGTAAAGTAAAACAACGTCTAAAACATAACGCAGGCGATATTTTAAATTTCGGCGCTTAACAAAATTTCTACGATGTATACCGAGCATAACTCGAAAATTATCAAACATCTTGCCGCCTGGCGGAGAAGTATCTAACAACATCAAGGTAGAACTTTGTTTATTTTCAGCATTGAGAATTCGCGCTACTTCTAACGCGACCAAACCACCCATTGAATGGCCTACTAAATGATATGGACCATTAGGGAAAGCGTTTTTAATAGCTTCAGCAAACAATTCCGCATACTCTAAAACAGATCCCATAATTTCACGACCATCCTTATCCGCAAGTCGTAATCCATATACTGGTCGCTCTGAATTAAATTCTTCGGAAAAGGGTTTTAAATACAAGAGATTTGCACCGCCTCCGCCAAAAATAATTAAGGGATGCAAGTTTCCGGTCTTTTGCAACGGAACCAGTAAAGATTCTCCATAAGTTTGACCTGATTCGATAAATTTTGTTAATGCACGAATGTTGCCATGAATAGCCAAGATACTAATCGGAAGGCTGACCTGAAACTGTCTTTCTACTTCTAAAAGACAATTAATCCCTAAGAGTGAATTACCACCAACTTGCATAAAATCATCAATAACGCTTATTTCTTTTTTCTGCAGCACTTTTTGCCAAATTAAAAGCATTTTTTGTTCATTTTCTGTTTCGGGAATTACAATATCTTTCGACTGATATTCAATTTTTAATTGAGCGAGGGCAATGCGATTCACCTTGCCATTTTGATTTAATGGTAAAGCATCCAATTCGATAAAATCCTTGGGAATCATATAATTGGGCAAATGTTTCGATAATTCTTTTCTAAGATCAGGTTTTTCTATATTATTAGCTGGCACCCAAAAAGCAATTAGTTCTTTTCCATTGTGAGTTTCGCGCGCAATAACAGCAACATCTTTTACTTGATTTATTTCTTTTAAGTAGTACTCTATTTCGCTTAATTCAATCCGAAAACCACGAATTTTTACTTGTAAATCAGCCCTGCCAATATACTCAATAATTCCGTCAGAGAAAAATTTACCAATATCGCCAGTACGGTAGAGCATCCCTTCTCCAGTAAAATGATTAGGGATGAACCGCTCAGCGTTTAAATCTGGCCGATTAAGATACCCTAGAGCAACACCTGCACCACCGATTAATATTTCTCCTTCTTGTCCTATGGGTACATTGTTTAATTGTTCATCTACAATATAAATACTGGTATTCGCAATCGGGCGGCCAATAGGAACACTGGTTAAATTCGGCATTTCATCCAATACTTCATAGCCTATTGCGAAGGTTGTCGCTTCAGTAGGGCCGTAACCATTAATTAAATGTAGAGGCTTGCCATGTTTAATCACCTTTCTAACAGCAGAGATATCGGCTTTTTCTCCCCCAAAAAACACATATTTAATATTTTTTAATTTATGGGGACATTCTTGCGCGATAAGATTAAAGTATGAAACCGTTAAAAAAGTGGCACTTACATTAAATTTTTCAAATTCTTCGATTAGTTTGAGAGGAAACAGAGCCAGCGCTTTTGGAATAATAGCTAAACGCGCTCCTGCGACTAATGGGTTCCAAATCTCCCATGTGGCCGCATCGAAACCGATATTGGCAATTTGAGCCATTACATCTTGCTTATTTAATTTCAAACTAGGCTGCTGATAAACCAGCCTTAATATGCCTTTATGTAAAACTTGCACGCCTTTGGGCTTTCCCGTTGAACCCGATGTATAAAAAATAATAGCGCGATTTTCTAAAGTAACAGCTTCGGTTAAATTAGCAGATTCAAAATTTAACCAATGTTCTTCAATATTTACATATTCTATGGGAATAAAAAATTGATTAAGGTAATCTCTTAACTGTGTATGTGAAAGTATTAATTTACATCCACTATCTCGTAACATAAAATTAATTCGCTCAAGCGGGTAGTCTGATGCAATGGGAACAGAAACCCCACCTACTTTCATCACTGCCAATATGGCAACAATAACATGTTCAGACTGTTCCATTAACAAAGCGACTGTGTCTTCTGTTTTTATACCAAGGCGCTTTAAATAATTTGCTAACCGATTTGCTTTCGCATTTAATTGCCGATAAGTAAGTTGTCCATTAGACCAAATTAAAGCAACAGAATCTGGTTGTAGCTCAGCTTGCTCTTCAAAAAAACGATAGACCGGCTTGTTGGGTAATTCAACATCGGTATCATTCCAATATTTTAATTGAGTCAAAATATCCATATATTTATTTTACTCAAACTACGGCCAATAACGCTCTATTACTCGGCGAGCTTGATCACCTAAAGGTCCGGTTGGCTCTAACTGTAAAACTGTTTGCAAATAGGAGTAGGCAAATTCTGGTTGGTTTTTCTTTAAATAGAGAATCGCTAAATGATAGTGATATTGTGCAACCTTCGAGTTTAATTTTATGGCTTCAAGATAATATTGTTCGGCAGCTTCATAACGCCCCAGCGCGTCCATTACTCTTCCAATCACATCTAAACTATCAGGGTTATCTGGTTCTAATTTGTAGGCTTTAAATGCAGCGAACAACCCATTTTCAGAAATATTAATGTTATTTTGCACACAAAAAATGGCAAGTGTGCGCCAAGCCTGCGCGTTGGTTGGCAAAAGATCCGCGGCAGATTGGTAGTAAGCCAAAGCCAAATTTATATTCCCCGCTTGCTCGTACGATTGTGCAAGCGATGAGCGCCAAACTGGGTTATTAGGGTCTATGAGTACGGCGGCGCGAAATTGCTCAACGGCTTGTTCATAATTTGCTTGCCGCTGCCAATATAAACCATAAAGCATGTGAACCATTGGCGACACCGTTGGCTGAGAAACAGCTTTTTGGAGCAAGGCTTGTGCTTCAGAAACTCTATCGGTTTGCTGGCGCGCTTCGGCTAGCCATGCCAACGCTTCAGATGAGTGTGGCGCGATATAAAGCGCGTTTTCAAACGCCAGCGCCGCCAAATGCCATTCATTTAACCCAGCCAAGGCTTGGCCAGCAACCGTTAATTGGTAGGACGGTATGTTTTGCAAAGCAGCAATGCTAAGCGCGGCGTATAAACTTTCGATTTGGGCATCTGGCTCCGGCATTAAAGCCCGCAGCGCTTGAAGTTCACTTAATGCTTGGGGTGGGTTTTCTGCGCTTAGTATAAGGATTCTTGAAAACCGAAACTGGGGGTTGGCAGGGTCTAGGATTAATCCTTTTTCTAAGGTTATTAATTCATTTAAATATTCTTGTTTTTGATGATAAAGAAATGCCAAGCGTTGGTAGATGATTAATTCTTGTTGACCGGCTTGAACGATTTGTGAAAATTGTTGTTGGGCTTGTTCGAACTCTCCCAGCTGGTAGTGCGCTTCCGCAACGGCAAAAAGGCCTTCGGGAGTCTGCGGAGTTATTCCATCAAACCATTGTAAAGACAGCTTTGGATCTCCGCTTTTTAATGCGGCAATGCCAGCCAATTCTTTAATATCTGCCCGCCACGGCAGCCAACGAGATAAAAAAGTAAAAATTTGTAAGGATTGGTTGGGTTGGGTGTTTATTCCTTCGGCAGCATTTAATATTTGTTGATTAATGGTGAGCGAGAAAACAAAAAATATCAGAAAGATAAAAATAATTGTAAATGCCCAGCGAGGGTGTTTTTTTAGAAGTGACATGTTGAAATGATTATAATTCTTTCGTTTGCTGAATGGTTTCAGAAAAGAAGGCATGCTATAATCGCTACAGGCCAATTATGGAATTTCTGGATAGAATTTTTAACCTGCTTATTACTTCGCCAGGGAATCTGATTTATCACCTTGCTCTGGCTTTTTCAATTACATCTACACTTCAAAACGCCATTTTACAGTGGCGTGCAACCGGCTACCCGCAAGCCAGACGAACCGTTTTTGGATTGGTTCTGTTGCTATTAGGGCAAGCGGCTTTATTTAGCACCTCGGGCTTTGCTTGGCAAAGCCAATCCAATTTTGAGTATCTCTTTCCGATTTTAGATCGAGCCGTTTTACTTTTTAGCTTGGTGATTATTTTATGGATGTGGAACTTTCCGGAACCTTCACGGGCGGGTGACGGCGGAACGATATTAGTTGTTTTACTAATTGCAACCTTAGCCGTTTTTGGCGTTTTTTCTCGCGGGTTAGAAGCTGGTGCTGGGTTTAATGCCAGTTGGCAAAGCCTTTTATGGGATGTGATTACCGTTGCGATTGGCGTTTTTGGCATCATTTTCTTGTTTATTCGCAAGCCAGAAGGCTGGGGGAATGGATTAAATTTAGTTCTATTCGTTTTATTTGGTCATGTTTTAAATTTTATCTTGCCTGCCACCCAAGAAGATTATTCTGGCGTTATCCGACTCTTTAATTTAGCAGCATATTCTTTACTATTTACTTTACCAAACCGATTTCCAATTCCAGCAGATTTTCCAAAAACCCGAACGGTTGAGGTGTATCAACAAAATGTTGCGGAACACAGCAAAGACCCCGAACAGGCGAACCAACCTATTCGAGATCGCCGCCGTTATAGCACCGACCCAAAAACACTGCAATCCTTGTTGTATTTAGCAGGAGAGACAGACCCCAAACGAATTAATCATTTTATTGTTCGTTCTGTTTCTCAGGCCACCTTGGCAGACTTATGTTTTTTAATGTATATCGGTGAAGACCAAAATTCAATTTTTATTAGTACCGGATACGACTTAATTCGAGAAGAAAACCTTGAAGGGGGCATTCTTAAAAAGGACAGTGTTCCCACCTTGGCACAGGCGATTTTAAAAGGGCGCGCGTTAAGGATGCCCGCCAGCACCACATCCAACGATTTAAAAGGTCTGGGAGATATGCTTGGCTTAAGCAATGCGGGCAATTTACTCTGTGTGCCAATTGCTGGAGAAAATGACGCCTTATTAGGCAGCATTATTTTGCTTTCACCATACTCTAACCGTTTATGGACATCGGATGACCAAACGCTTTTATCTACCATTGCAGCAAGTTTTGTACCTATTATTAATCGCGGACAAATGGTTGCCAAATTTGAAGAAGAACGAAAAGCAGCGCAAGATTCGGCAGAACAAGCTCAATCTCAAGCATCACGCTTTCAAGCAACACATACTGAAATTAATAACCAACTGGAAGCACTTAAAAAAGAACTTGAAGAAGCCAGAGCAACCCCTGCGCTTTCGAATGAAACTATTCAAGAATTAGAAAACCTTAGAAAAGAAAACGAGAAATTAAAATCTCGCTTAGAAAATGTGACATCTAGCGACCTGCCACAAAACAGCCAGCAAGTGGAACATGAATTACGGTTAACCTTAAAAGAAGTGGCTCGACTGCAAAACGCAGTCGCCGATGCGCATGTGCAAATATTAGAATTAGAAAAACGGCCTTCTAGTGCAATCTCAAATGAGAACGCAGAAGTTATTACATCTATTGCGCAAGAATTACGGCAACCGATGTCTTCTATTGTGGGGTATACAGACCTGCTTTTGGGTGAATCGGTTGGTATTTTAGGCGCGTTACAGCGAAAATTTGTAGAGCGAATTAAAGTCTCAACCGAACGAATTGGCTCTTTAATCGATGATTTAATTCAGGTTAGCTCATTAGAAACCGGTTTAATGGCACTCAACCCTGAAACAGTTGATATTAATTTAATTATTGATAACACCATTGCTTACACCAGCAGCCAATTAAGAGAAAAGAATATTACTTTAAGAATTGATATTCCCGAGAACAGTCCATTAATTCAAGCAGACCGCGAAGCCTTGCAACAAATATTGATTCACTTATTACAAAACGCGGGAGCCGCCACCCCAATGGAAGAAACCGTGACACTACGGGTTCGCCTTCAAACCGAAGACGAACAAGATTATGTTCTCATTCAAGTTACCGATACCGGCGGCGGTATTCCTGGGGATGATTTATCTCGTGTTTTCTCGCGGCTATACCGAGCGGACAATGCTTTAATTCAAGGGGTAGGAGATACCGGCGTTGGCTTATCTATTGCCAAGGCTTTAACCGAAGCCCAGCAAGGCCGCATTTGGGTGGAGACAGACGCTGGTGTTGGTTCAACCTTTAGCGTTTTACTCCCCGTTCAAAAACAGGTAGCACTAGAAACCAAACGAGAGGCTTAAGCCATGCAATCACTGCGTCAACTGGGGGCAGGTTTTGTATTGGCTTTTGCTTCTTTCGCTTTAGTAATCGGTGCATTTTCTCTTTCCATGTTAGAAGGCGGCTTAAATCCAATTCAGGCTGTTAGCCCAAGCACCATTCCAAATATCAATACCCCTGTTCTTTTACCCACCTTACCACCCATACCTGCCGCGGGCATAACCGAAACAGCAACCCAAATCAGCAGCCCAAGCCCAACCGCCAGCTTACCACCGCCACCCACCAATTGCCCGCCCCCAACAGGTTGGCAAGCCATCATCCTATTGCCCTTTGATACGTTAGAAAACCTCTCTAGCCGTTATTTAACTTCGCCAACAGAACTGATTTTAAATAACTGTTTAATTAGCAATACCCTTATGCCGGGCTCTATTTTATATGTCCCTGCCAATCGCATTACGAACACCGCAACAACTAGCTTTTCTCTCCCGAGTGCAACATTAATCCCTTGTGGCGCACCCATTGGCTGGACAGGGCGTTATCAGGTTCAAACCGGCGATACCTTATTTAAAATCAGCGGGCTGTACAGAGTCACAGTCAACCAAATTCAATTAGCCAATTGCATGGGCAATAACACTCAAATTACTCCCGGCCAATTGCTCATCGTTCCGAATGTTGCAACGAGCACAATCACTGTGACACCATTGGTATTAATTTTTGCGAGCAACACCGCCACGCTGACAAACACAGCAACCTTACCCGCCAGCCCAACCGCTCTGCCGACTTTTACAGCCAGCCCAAGCCCTGCCCCTTCGGCAACGACTGCCCCCAGCGCCACCAGCGTACCTACACCTACGACACAGCCATGAAATTATTCATTAAGGGGATAACTTTAATTTTAATTTTGACATTAACCGCTTGCGCTGAAATAGAAGAACCAGCACTGGCGGTTTCTTCTGCCTATTATTACGTTACTCCGGCTGGCCCCAGCCCAACCCCTTTTCAGCCTAGTGGAGTATCTCCTTTTGCTGGAAGCCTAGCCCCAGCCCAGCCCGCTCAAATTATTCAAGCAACGGCAACGTTTTCAGCCCCGCTTCCTACTGCAACCGCCTTCCCAACTGAACAGCCAACCTTGCAGCCGACCCCAGCCGTCATAGAAAATGCTCAGCCGTTAATTAATGCACCCGAAGCGGTGACTTTCTTATTACTCGGCTCAGATTTAAGACCAGGTTCTTCTTACAGAACAGATACGATCGTTATAGCGGTAGTTCGCCCAAGAGATGGGCAAGTTTCAATGATTTCAGTGCCGCGCGACCTGTGGGTGAATATCCCAACCGTCGGTTTACAACGCATAAATACAGCCTATCAATTTGGCGAGTTATATGACTATCCGGGCGGCGGTCCCGGTTTATTAAAAGATACAATTTTATTTAATTTCGGCCTACAAATTGACCATACCGCCATGGTAGATTTTGACGGTTTTCGCCGCATCGTAGATACACTCGGTGGAATAGAAGTGCCCGTTTATTGTGCTTACACAGACTGGCGTTTACTAGCCCCTACCCTAGACCCTGAAAATGAAGACAATTGGGCCTTATACACCAGTGGGCCAGGTTTAATTCACATGGATGGCGATTTAGCTCTTTGGTATGCCCGCTCGCGCCAAAAATCAAACGACTTTGACCGCGGACGCCGTCAACAAGAAACCATCAGAGCCATTTACCAGCAGTTTTTACGAACCGATTCCATTCAACGCATTCCGCAACTCTATACCGATTTCAGCAGCTCAATTCGCACCGATTTAGGCATCGGAGATATTTTAAATCTTTCACCCATGGCATTAAATTTAAGCAATGCTGATATTCGTAGTTACTACATCGCCGGAGATTTAATAACCCCTTGGACAACCCCCGGCGGCGCTTATGTTTTATTACCCAACACAGAAGCCATTCAAGCCATGATTACCGAAGCCCTAGCGCCATCTACCAAACAAGTTGAACGGCAAACACTCAAAATTGAAATCCAAAATGGCTCTGGTTATGAAGGCTGGGATGTTTTAGCGTCTGAACGATTAAATTATGCTGGCTTTGAAACTTCCTACCAACCAGCAGACAACCGTCAGCACGCCAACACACTACTCTACGACCTTACAGCGGCTCAAAACAGGCAACAAGCAGCCAGTTTGCTTGCCATTTTGGGTTTGCCACCATCCGCGCTGGTCTCCGTTCCTAATGGCTCTAGCGAAATTCAATACGTGCTCATCATTGGCAACGATTACAAACCCTGCTTCAAACCAAGCGAATTAACCCCCTAATAAAAAGAGTGCAGAAAAATCTGCACTCTTTTTATTCATTAATTAAAGAAACTTACTTTTAAGGAATCGGTGTAGAAGTAGGCGTTGCCGTGGCTGTTGAAGTAGCAGTGCTGGTTGCTGGCACCGATGTAGGCGGAACACTTGTCGCCGTAGCTGTGGCAGTTGCAGGGGCTGTTGTAGCTGTAGCTGCGCCAGCACCAGTGCGGGTAATGCGCGGGCCAGACCATAAAGCACGGTCACCACCTGCTTCACCAGAAGCCAACACCTTCAAAATAAACTTCACATTCTTACCAGCCAAAGAACTCAAATCCAAATTAACCGAGTAAACCAACCCTTCAAAACGCTCTCTAAACGACCAGAACGTTTGAACCGGCCCGTCTCCAACTTGATAATTTAATTGATAGGTCACGTAACAACTTGTAGCGCCGCTCTGGCAGCCAATGGTTGCTTGAAAACGATCACCCGATTGAACTTGAAATGCGGGGTAGACACCCTGAATATATCCGTCATACACATTTTGTGGAACAGTAATTAAACTGGCTCCCCCCCCAGCGCCGTTTTCCATCGTTGGGTTATCCAATTTGATAGCAAACCCATTTGCAGAGCCATCGCTACCGGGGAATGCCAAGCTGCCAGCCCCAGTGGACCAAACGGCTGCTCCGCCATTGGCCGCAAAGTCAAATGCGGTACCAGAAGGCCCAGGAGTAATGGGCGCGGGGGTAAGTGTAGCCCCAGTAGAACCGCTTACTACTTTAATTTCAACCCAAAATGGCTTATTCGCCGTTGAACCAATACCAAACAACTGACCAGCAGCATTTCGCAAAATCCAATTACCGCGGTAAGTACCATTCGCGGCAGGAGAAGTCATCCCAACCACAAAATCTACCGTTTGGCCAGGTGCAACCTGAGCAGGAAATGCCAACGAATCAGGCGAGCCCATCTTTTCTCCGCTTTGGAAAACCAAAGCATAGGAAGTTGTCCATGTGCAAGTGCCGCTGTTACGAATGCGCCATGTTTTAGTAAAACCAGTGCTAGGCGCAATAATTGTTCCGTCTGGAATGGTCACATCAGAAACAAAAGTGGCTTTATCACAGCCTGTATTCGTAGTCGGCGTAGGAGTCTTTGTTGTAGGCGTAACCGTTACAACTGGCGTTGTCGGTGTAACTGTTACGCCAGAACCAGCGCGTACGATCCTCGGCGTACCCCATAAGGCACGATCACCTACTGCGCTACCTACTGAATTAATTCTTAATATAAACTTCACTGTTTTTCCAGCCAAAGAACTTAAATCAATGTTGGCGCGGTAATATAAGCCTTCATATTTTTCATTAAAAGACCAAAATAGTTGAGGCGCTCCCGAACCAACTTGATACTCAAGCCGGAAATTAACATAACAAGAACTGGCATTGTACTCACAATTAATCGTTGCCTGAAACTTATCTCCGCTCTGAACAGTGTATTCAGGATATACCCCTTGAATAAAACCATTGGTCGCATTATTCGGCGCGGTTAATAAACCAGCACCGCTGTCAGTTGTGCCATTTTCTAAACGAGGGGCGTCTAACTTAAGAACAAAACCATTCGCAGAATTATCTGTCCCGGGGAAAGTTAAATTACCGGCACCACTGGACCACACCGCTTCGTTGGCCTTGCTTACAAAGTCAAAAACCGTTCCGGCGCTTTGGTCTGCTACTTTAATTTCAACCCAAAAAGGTTTATTGGCAGCAGTGCCAATGCCAAATAAGGTTCCAGCCGCATTTTTAAATTGCCAATTGCCGCGGTACGTGCCATTGCTGGCAGGTGCTGTCATTTTGACGGTTAAATCTACTGTTTGCCCCGGTGCAACCGCGGAGGGCAATTTAATAGCAGCCGGAGCACCCATTTGAGTACCGCTCACAAAGACCAACGAATAATTGGTTGTCCATGAACATGTGCCGATGTTTTTAATTCGCCACGTTTTATCAAAGGTTTCATTGGCTTTATAAACTTTTCCGTCTGGCACCGTTACATCAGCTATAAACTGTGCCCAATCACAAGTAGCCGCAAAAACGGGTTGGCTTGGCACAAATTGCACCGCCAAAGCCAAAATTATTATCGTAGTTGTGATGAAATTTCGAATACGCATAGATTCCTCCTTGAACCGTCCACTTTCGCAGCAATAGACGGCTTAAGCCCTTCTCAAGTTCCGAAACAAAATTACCGAATCATTACAAACCAAGTATAGTGCATATTGGGCTTACACGAATATCGCAGAACAATTGCAAATTAATGGGTATATATTAGGGTATCAATATTGACCAGTTTAATCCGCCGTCATGTGTTTCATACAAAACCGTGTCTGGGTAATCTACACTAATTAATGCAAAACCATCTTGCTCCGAAACAAATTGAAGCTTAATTAAAGAATCGGCTAAATTTTCACTTGTTGGCAACAGAGACCAAGAAGTCCCAGAGTCTTTTGTTGTAAATAGCCCTGATTGAGCAGAATCTTCATTGATTCCCCACAACCAAAATTGATTTGTGTTTAATAGGCTATAACGCCCGCTGGATGGCGTCGCGGCATTAAATTGCCATGTTTCACCTGCATCTTTTGTAAAGTAAAAAACAGTAAAGTTTTGCTCTGGCTGAGCCCCAATCACACGTGCTGGCAAAACCCCTTCAGTCGTAGAAAAGAATACTGGCGCCTGTGTTTCAATAAAAGTACCTTGCGGCAAGTTTAAAATTGGCATTTCTTGCAATTTCCAGCTAACTCCGCCATCACGGGTACGATACACATAAACAAAATTCTCCATTGGAATATTGCCCGTGATCCAACCATTTTGCTCATCTACAAAGACCATGCCCGATTTTTGTCCGCTGCCGGGCAAATCAGCTTGTTCGCCAGGTTTATGAGTAAACACTTGCTGCCAGCTTAATCCGCCATCTGCTGTGGTGTAAATTGCAACATATTCAGAACCTGCCCCTACACCCAAACTGGTAATGGCAAACCCTTTTTGAGCGTTAAGAAACTGCAGCCTGCCACCTACAAAGGGCACCTTTGAAATTTGCCAATGATCACCCGCATCTGTGCTGTAAAACAATTGCTCATCGATTAAGAGCCAAATGGTCTTTTCATCCAACGCGAAAAAAGAGGCATATTCAACGGAAGAAAGGCTGGGGGGAGTCTGCTTCTGCCAAGTTTTGCCGCCGTCACTTGTGTGCACCAAATCTGTGGCGGTGATTCCCCAGCCGATTAAATTCGTCTTCATTTCAAATTTTAATAGTTGAGGTTGTGTAACTGTCTCATCTGAAGTAGGGGTTGCCACTGGCATGGTGGGTGTAGCCAAGCTAACCGTTGGTACGGCCAAAGCCGGAAGCGAAGTAGGCAATTGAACCGGTTGCGTGTTGGGCAAGGCTGGATTTAAATTGATATCTAATGAACAAGCCAGTTGAACAATCATTAAAATTAAAATGCCAAATGTTATTTTTTTCATCTTGTCTCCTTAATTTTCAATACCGCACAACGTGTGCGGTATTGGGTAGACGGTCTTTAGAAACAAAGGGTTCCTTTAACCCAGCCACTCTACAATGGTGGCCTCCCCCTGCCCTACCCCTACACACAAGGTTGCTAAGCCATATTGTACATTTTTACGGCGTCGCATTTCATTAATTAAAGTAGTTAAAATACGCGCGCCCGAACAGCCAAGCGGGTGTCCCAAAGCAATCGCGCCGCCATTAACATTCACAATCGATTCATCTAGGTTTAGGTCTTCCATTACTGCCAAAGACTGAACCGCGAAGGCTTCATTTAGTTCCACCAAACCCAGTTGATTAACATTTAACCCAGCCCGCGTAAGCGCCTTTTGCGTGGCTGGTACCGGCCCAAGTCCCATCACCCGCGGGGCAACCCCAGCCGAAGCCATAGAGACAATGCGAGCCAACGGCTTTAAACCCAATTGCTTGGCTTTCTCCGCGCTCATTATCAGCACCGCAGAAGCGCCGTCATTTAACCCCGACGAATTGCCAGCTGTCACCGTGCCGCCTTCTTTTTTAAAAGCCGGTTTTAATTTGGCTAAACTTTCCATACTGGTATCGCGGCGCGGGCGTTCATCTGTTTGAACCAAAATAGGGTCACCCTTGCGTTGCGGCACTGGCACCGCAACAATTTCGCTTTCAAACTTGCCTGCGTCCATCGCCGCAATCGCCCGTTGATGAGATTGCACAGCGAAGGCATCTTGTTTTTCACGGGTTAAATGCGGGCGGTCTGCTGCAATATTTTCGGCAGTTTCACCCATCGAGTCCGTGCCATACATTTCCTTCATCAGCGGGTTCGGGTAGCGCCAACCTAAGGTCGTGTCCCAAGCGGTTAAATTACCAAACGTAAAACCTTCTTCGGCTTTGGGTATGGAATAAGGGGCGCGTGACATCGATTCGACTCCGCCAGCGATAAAAATTTCCCCGTCCCCCGCGCGGATACTCCGCGCTGCCATGTTGATGGCGGCTAAGCCCGAAGCGCACAGCCGATTAACCGTTACCCCCGGCACACTGATGGGTAATCCCGCTAACAAAAGCGACATTCGGGCCACATCACGGTTATCTTCCCCGGCTTGGTTGGCACAGCCTAAAAATACTTCTTCCACTTCTGCTGGGTCAAAATCGTTGCGGCTGATTAAAGCTTTAATCACCAACGCGCCTAAATCATCTGGCCGAACTTTTGCCAGCACACCACCCAAGGCGCCGACCGGTGTACGGATTGCATCTACAATCACAGCTTCAGACATAAATCACTCCACATTTAATTAAATAATTTAAGGATAAAGCGGGTCTATATTTTTACAACCACTTTCATCACATTGAACATCTGGCATTGGGCAAGCCAAGGGGGCTATTGGCTCACGTGTATACAACTTTACTTCTTCCATTGGGTCAGAAACAATGACACCCCATGTGAAAATATTCTTTTCTGTTCCGGCATAGAGACAGCCTAAAATAATGGCCGGTTCGCCCACTGGTAATGGCGGAGTTGTGCTTAAACGCGGAAGAACCGCCTTATATGCAAACGCGCCGCTAAACAACTGAAAATTAAGGCGGTCAAAATCAGTTAGATACTTTGAATCGTAAGTCTTTTTATCACCAAAAGAAGGGTAAAGCAGCCCACCCTGAAGAATGACAGCCGAAGAATCAGATTTTAAAAATTGTTCAGCTTCTTCTTGTGAAATACCCACTTTTTCCAATCTCATCACCACATCTGCAGAAACAATTTTCCCAGCCACTGCCACCGGCTGATATTTCTTTTCAAACAACAATTCAAAAACTGGCATGCTGCTACCAACTAATCCTATTAATATCACCGTAACAAATATTGAACGCCAATGAAATATTTCTGTAACAGAAACGTTAATTTCTGAAAAGTCTTTTTGTATCCGAAGGGTTGTTCCCCAAATAAATACCCATAACCAGCCAAATAATTGCACCAATCCTATTCCATAATAAAACAATAACGCCCAATCTACAGGAACAGCATGACGGGCGCCAGTTAAATGGCCTAATGAATTAACCAAATGGTAAGACAAAAATATAAATAAAGGGACCATACCAACCCAGCGTGAACTTCGCCAAGCATAAGCAAAACCCAAAGCTAAAATTAACAAGTTCACACCAAGAAAAAAAGTGGTTCTAGGAATAAAAGTTGTAATCCCTTCATCAAACTCTTTAATTAAATCAGAAATAATATTTTTAGAATCGTAATAAGTAATGCTAGATGGCAAAGCGAAAACAGTTGAACGCAAATTGGTGTAGAAAAAGGAAGGCGCTTTAATTAATAGTTTATTTATTCCGTCATTTTTGCTGCCTTTTTCATTTTCACTTTCTTCTCTTTCTACTTGCGCTGTAGCAGAATTATCATCACCCAGCCCCCAACGATTTAACACCACACCTACTTTGCCGCTAATAAAATTTGGCGTACCTTTGGTTATTTGTGTCCTAATAGTCCAAGGCAAAATTACAACAAAAAAACCAACAATTAATAATAAAAAACTGGCAGCATTTTTTTTCAAAGATAACCAATAAACACAAGACATTAAAACAATACAAGCTAAAAATGGAAATAAAGCCCCTGGGCGTACCAAAAAGGTCAAACCAAATATTGCCCCAACCCACAAAAGTTGCTTTTTATCTTTGTTTTGGCTTTGCAAATAATTCATAAATAAATATGAACCAAATACGAAACCGACCATTGCTAATATTTCAGTCATCATCAATCGAACATGGACTGTATAAAAATATTTTTCCACTATCATTCCGGATGACTGCTTAAAGATAAATAATAATGCAGTAACCAAACCCGCAGCGGAACTGTGAATATACTTCCCCATTAAATAGATTAATACAGGCAGCAAACCAACCAACATCACTTGTAAAAAAATAACCTTTTCATAATCTTGCCCGGCAATTAAATGCAAAAAAGCTAAATAAGATTCATAAACAGGGCGAGGAGATGACTTAATGGCAGTATGACCTTCACCAATTAAGATAAATTGGGCCGCTTTGTCATATACACGCGCGTCTGAAAATGGCACTAATTGTTCGTTTGGAGGAAATGGTTTTCGCACAAAGTAAGACTCTGACATTGGCTGCAGCGACCAAAGGGCAACAGAACCAGCCCACAATAAAACCATCACAATAGCGTTTCGGTATCGAATGGGAATTAAACGATGGAAAAGGAAATAAATCAAAACTATCATTAAAATTAGGAACAAATGCAAACCAGTCATTGGAACACTGGTCTTTGGAACCCATGGTTCATTGGTCAGCCACGGAACAAAAACTTCAAAAATCAAATAAAAAAGAAATGAGAAAAACAATAAACCTATTAACCAGCCTAGCCACAATTTCATCCCACCAACTTCTAACCCCCATTGTTGCTTTAGTATTTTCCAGCGATTTGAAAAAAATAATACATGTCCGAAAAGAAGGAATAAGAAAGAGACCCAAAAAATATACTGCAAGAGAGGGCTAATGCGGACAATAAAAATTGGAAGGAATGTATTTTTATTGTCCGCGATGAGTAGGACAGCTAATAATAAAAAACTTAATCCGAATGCGGCTACTGATAATGGCTTTTCATAAGCATTTAAAATTAATACAATTTTTTTGCGAAGCGAAATTTGTCTCCACAAATAAAAGGAGAAATATCCAAAAAAAAGCGCTATCAAAAATATTGTTATAGTAATTAACCACGCCCCAACAGAAGTTCTAGCGTACATCTCGTTCGTGCTAGTCATCATATTGAAACCCAGCTTAATTAACAAATAAACGCCAATAAAGCAAAATAAACTGGTAAGCAACGGGATAAAAAATAATTCTTCTTTTAACCACTTAATAAACATTGTGTTTATCCTTCAATCCCAGAAACTAAAAACGAAATTTTATCTTTTTATGGGTAACTAGGGGGTACATTGTTACAACCAGTTTCATCACATTGAACATCGGGCATTGGGCAAGCCAGAGGGGCTATTGGTTCACGCGTGTACAGCTTCAGCCCCTCGTCTGGGTCAGAAACAATAACTCCCCAAGTAAAAATATTCTTTTCTTTCCCTGCATAGCGACAACCTAAAATAATCGCAGATTCGCCCACGGGTAAACTTGGAGTCGTTTTCAACATCGGAATAACCGATTTATATACAGTACCACCGCTAAATAATTGAAAGGTCAACCGATCAAAATTTGTTAAATATTTTTTGTCGTATTCATTTTTATTTCCAAATTCTGGATAAAGCAAACTACCTTGGGCTATTAATGCAGCATCACTTGACTGCAAAAATAATTCCGCGTTTTCTTTAGTTATCCCCACTGCATTAAGCTTCAAAATGACATCAGAAGAAATGAGTTTATTTTCATCCACGACCGGACCATATCGTTCTGGAAACAATCTTTCAAAAATAATCAAAAAACTTCCTGCCAAAATGATTAAGGCACACAACCGTATGAACTGGTAAAAATTTATTCTTACATCTACAAGATAAAGCCTTTGAGAAACATTTTCAACCTTTAAAGCAGCGCCGCCAGAAACTAATACAAACACCCACTGAGTAATTTGCACCAAACCGAAGGCAAAATAAAGTAAAAGAACCCAATCGACCGGCACCAGATACCGTGAGCCAGAGGAACGCGCCAACGAATTGGTTAAGTGATAAGACAAAAATACAACCAGCGGAATCATCCCTGCCCAACGACCGTGATGCCAAGCATAAACAAAACCTAAGATTAATAAAATTAAATTACAAAATGCAAAAAATATATCCAACGGCATTATGCGGTTTAGTTTATTGTCCACCCGCCGAATCAATTCCAACATAATATCTTCTGAGCTATACAAAACCATTGAAGAAGGTAAAGCAAACAAAGATGCCCTTAAATTTAAATAAAAACGAGCAGGGGTCTCCAAAATAATATTTGCCAAGGGGTTTTCTTCTCCAGGCTGATTAGGTTCCTTGATTTCACTAGAAGCTGTTGTTTTTAAATCCCAGCGTTTTAAAACAACACCCATTTTTCCATTTAAAAATTGAACATTGCCCTTAACAATTTGAGTTCGAATCATCCAAGGAGAGATAACTAACAAAAAACCCAAAACCAAAAACGCCCCATTAATGATGGCTTTTTTATATGCGTTTTTGTAAATAAACCAAAGCATTCCTACACAAACCAAAAAAGGAACAACCACTCCCGGACGAATTAAATAAGTAAGACCAAATATGGCGCCAACCCATAAAATTTGACCTGTACTTTCAGTTTTTTTATTTAAGGTTCGTATTAATAAAAAGGATGCCAGAATTAAACCCGCCATTGTTAAAATCTCTGTCATCATTAAACGCACATGAACCGTGTAAATATGTTTTGCTACGGTTATTGCCGCCGACTGTTTCAAAATTAATAATACCCCCCCCGCTACCCCCGCCAATGGACTATTTAAATACTTACCCATCCAATAGATTAACCCCGGCAAAAACGCCATTAAAACAATTTGCAAAAACATTACTTGGTTATAGTCTTGCCCTGCTACGAGATGTAAAACAGCCAAGTAGGTTTCAAAAACAGGCCGAGAAGATGTTTTAATGACATTTGGACCTTGGCCCAACAAGATAAATTGAGCAACCTTGTCGTAACTACGCGCATCTGAATAGGGCAAAATAATTCCATTGGGCGGTAAGGGTTTCCGTGCAAAATAAGATTCGGACATTGGCTGCAAGGACCACAACGATACTGCCCCTAACCATAAAACTAAAATAATCAAAACATCTCGATAGCGGATGGGAATAAATTTATTAATAAAACCATAAAATAACAAAACAACTAAAACAATTAAAGTATGCAAGCTAGTTAATGGGACACCAAACTCTGTGTTCCATATGTTTTTATAATCAATTGGCACCAAATATTCATAAACATAAAATAAAAGCGCAGCGATCGGTGCTACTATCAATCCCCATCGAATCCATGACTTTAAGATTTCCTTGTCAGTGGTGAATTGCTGTTTTAATGCTTCGGAATTTGCATGAAAAATAAATAAAAAACCAAACAATAAGCTGGTTAAAGAAATACATAAAAAGTAATAAAGCAATGGGCTTAGTCGTATGACGGAGCCTGCTAAAAAACGAAAGTTATGTTCAGGAATAAGCAATAAAATTAACAGAAAAATAAAACCAATCAAAAGAGAGTTTAATACCCTCTTCTGATTTAATTTAATCAAATTAACAATTTTTTCTCGCAAGGTTGTTACTTGCGAACTTTTAAGAGCTAAAAATCCAAATAACAAAACCAAGCCCAATACGAAAGCAATGACAGCACTAATTGCCAAGGAATAACCAAAAATGAAACTGTTTTTCGCATCACTTTTTATGGCTACTAATTGAAATAAAAAAAATAAACCCTCTGCACTTAATAAACCGAATAATAAAGGCAAAAAACGATGTTCTTTTTTAAGAATATCAATCATCCATTAACCTTCCTTTAAAACATCTTTGCGCTAATAAATAAATTTGAACAAAAAAGGGATGCAGTGCATCCCTTTAATTTTACCAGCCTGAAAATAATTAATTTTTCCGTAAGGCTCTTAGCAAAACATTGGTCTCACGCGTGTTATTCGAAACATCCACAAAAACCAACATCAGTTGCCCAACCGCTGAGATTAACATACCAAATAAAAAGACCAATAAACCCAAGACGGTGACCGCATAACCCGCGTTAATTAAGCGGATATTTTGACCCGCGAAGAAGGCTTGGTTAATTAAGCCGGTTACTGATTCATTTTGCACATAACCAATCAGTGAGCTACCCAAGCCAGCCACCATGGTGAGTACGCCAAAAATAACGGTCACAATCGCAGCAAAACGAACGAAAATATACATGGCGTTTCTTCCTTTAAGGTGATTTTACACCAGAACCCAAGCTATGGATTAAGGTCTTGAATGGTTTCATCCATTTGCTGCAAAACCGAAGGTAAGTCACTGACTGGCAAATTTAACCGAAAAACATACAAAAAGCCATCGCCAACAATCAGCCGCGCGTTTCGCCATGCGGCAGACTGCGGGTGCATTTTCATTTGATTAATTAAACGAGAAGCGGCTGACCACTGCGGATTTTTCTGGTGGCTGGCTGGAACCAGCTCCAAAGCGGAGGAGCGGACGGGGAGATAGCCGGTTTCTTCGATTAATCGGGCTTGAATCTCCGGCGAGGACATCCAACGCACAAACAGCCAAGCGGCCAGTTGACGGGCTTGGCTAGATTTAATTAAGATGTAAGCGGGACCATAAGTAGGCACCACTTGTTTTTCGGCAGGGAAGGGAATCACCGTCCATGTTTCAGTAGAAGACAGTGAGCGGAAAGTATTGGTTTGTTCATTAATATCGGCTAGGTTGCCGGTTAAAAATAAGGCTTTATGGTTCACCAAACTTTCGTAATTAGAAGAGCTGGTAGAAACCCAAGCGCAGCCATCGTCTTTTAATTCTTTTAAAAAGGTGAGCGCTTGTAGGCTTTCAGCGTTTTCAATGTGATATTCGCCATTTTCATAGAGACTGCTTTTAAAAGCAGTAAACCAGCCGTAGGCGGTGTAGGGGTCGCCATCTACCACCCAGCCGCCGAAACCATCGTTGCTTTCATCTAAATCACTCTTCCAGAAGGCGTTGGCGGCACAGGCTTGCTGGCGGAATTCATCGGCTGTTTTTGGCGGAGAATTAAATCCCAACTCTTTGGCCCACGTTTGGTTATAAAAAATGACTCGGGCTGAACGCAGCATGGGGAAGCCCACACGCTTACCCGCTTGCTCGTCTTGAGCGAGGAACACAGCCGGTATATCGGCGAGATCGGCTGGGGGTAGCCCGAATTCGGGATTAATTAAGTAACCCGAAGCATCTACTACTAGTCCAGCTTCATCCCAGCTTATGGCATGCTCCGAAAGTCCAATCACCAAATCGGGCGGGGTAGATGTTTTAACGGATTGATTAACTTGATCAAATAGAATGGAAAAATTTTGCTGTGAAACGGGATTAACCGTGATGCCCCAAGGGTTGCTGAGATTAAACTCGGCGGCCAGTTGATTAATTAAAGTGGCTTCGCTGCCGCCAAAACCATGCCATAAATTAACGGTTACGCCTTGCAGCGCATCTGCCCCAACGCCCAATTGACTACCCGGCACGGGGGTAGAAGTGGGTGTTGGAATGGCGGTTGGCTCTACCGCAGCAGGGCTGTGCGGCGTTTCCAGTTCAAGCGGTAATAAAGTCACTTGCGGGGCGCAGGCGCTTAAAGCAAGGATTAAGATAAAAGTGAGTTGGGAGAGTTTATTTTTCATTTAAAGTGAAATGATGGGAATGGGTGAAAAAACAAGGAAAAAGAGACACAAACCAACAATCGCCCACGCGCGGCGGCGAGGGTCTAACTCGGTGATTTGGTCGAGCGGTTCGGCGTGGCTGCGCCCCATAAAGAAGAGCAAAAACAGCCAAATAATCCAACCTTGCCAATAAAACGCGAGCAAAACCATTAACGCCATAATAACCGGCAAGGCACGGCGGATGTTTTTGCCAAACAAGACATAGGCAATGTGGCCGCCATCTAACTGACCAGCGGGGATTAA
>CAYOGW010000017.1:0-8077 GCA_964403635.1 uncultured Anaerolineaceae bacterium
AACTTGTTCCACCCGCCGCAGCCGATTCCACATCCTTGCGAACGATTCGCCCGCCCGGGCCGGTTCCGTCGATTGCAGCTAAATTAATTTTCTTCTCAGCCGCAACTTTGCGCGCCAACGGAGACGCTTTAATGCGGCCATCAGATTCAGTAGAAGCCGATTCAACGGCGGCAGGTTGTGGTGCGCCAGCGGGTTTGGTATCTACTTCAACGGCACCGGTTTCGGCTTTCGCAACAGACCCCGAAGCAGGAACATCTATTTTTTCATCAGCAGTACCAACGATAACCATGCCAGTTCCTACTGGAACAATATCGCCTTCGTTGACCAACCACTTTCGTACCATGCCTTCAGCAGTTGATTCAACCTCGACAGTGGCTTTGTCAGTTTCAATTTCTGCTAATACATCCCCTTTATTTACCGATTCGCCTTCTTTTTTGACCCAGCGAATTAAGGTGCCTTCCCGCATATCAAAGCCCAACTTGGGCATAGAAATTGTTTCTGCCATTACTTTAATACCTCCTTTACCGCTTTAATTACATCTTCCACTTGCGGCAAAGCCGATTGTTCGAGGGCACGGTTGTATGGGAGCGGAACTTCTTTTTGTGCTACACGAATAACAGGTGCATCAGCGTAATCAAATGCTTCTTCATATATGCGGCTGACGACTTCGGATCCCACGCCATAAGATTTCCAACCTTCTTCCACCACAACGGCACGATTGGTTTTCTTAAAGGAATCAAGAACGGGTTCCATATCCAGCGGGCGCAAGGTGCGAAGGTCAACAATTTCACAATCGATGCCTTCTTTTGCCAATTGCTCCGCCGCCAAAGTGGAAAGTTCTAACCCTTTTGAATAGGTTACGATGGTGACATCTTTGCCAGCGCGTTGAATTTTAGATTTTCCAATGGGAATAATTAAATCGCCATCAGCCACTTCGCCGCGCACTTGGTACATGGTGGAATGTTCAATAAATAAAATTGGGTCATCAGAACGAATGGCCGCCTTAAGCAAGCCTTTTGCGTCTTCCGGTGTTCCAGGGGAAACAACCTTTAAGCCCGGAAAGTGAGCGAAGATGGCATCCGGGGTTTGAGAGTGGGTAGCACCTAACTGACGGCCACCACCACCTACTGCCCGAATCACCAAGGGTAATTTAAACTGCCCGCCAAACATGTAATGCAATTTGGCTGCCTGATTAACTATGTAATCCATTGCTGAAAAGGCAAAGTTAATGGTCATTAATTCGGCAACTGGGCGTTGCCCCACCATAGCAGCGCCAATAGCTGCGCCTAAAATGGCGTTTTCTGCAATCGGCGTATCCTTTACACGACGTTCTCCAAATTCATCATAAAAACCTTTTGTTACCGCGTAGGTGCCGCCCCATACCCCAACTTCTTCACCCATAATAAAAACTCGTTCATCTCGCTGCATTTCTTCTCGAAGCGCTTGTGAAATGGCTTCTCGCATTAATATTCTAGTCATAAGTCTTTTCCTCGTTTTCGCAAAGCCGTCTTAGGCAGGATCCGCATAAATATGAGCCCACAACTCTTCCGGAGCTGGGTCTGGGCTGGCGTATGCAAATTCCACGGCTTTGGTGGCATCTGTCAATGCGCGTTCTTCAATTTCATTTAATACTTTGTCAGTTGCTATCTTCTTTGTTGACAAATATTTTCGAAAAATGCCAATGGGGTCATTATCTTCCCATTTTTTAACTTCTTCTTGGCTGCGGTAGCGTTGCGGATCACCCATCGAATGACCAACAAATCGATAAGTCATAATTTCAAGAAAATATGGACCGTTTTCTCGAACATATTCGATTGCTTTTTTAGATTCTTCGTAGACGTCCATCACATTCATGCCGTCAATTCGCTTATTCGGAATACCATAACCTTCCGCTTTTTGACGAATTTCGGTTACAGCCGAAGCACGCTCTACCGTTGTTCCCATACCGTAATAATTGTTTTCGCAAACCCATAAAACTGGCAAATTCCACACCTTGCTGAGGTTCAAGGCTTCATGAAAATAACCAATGTTGGTTGCCCCATCACCAAACATACAGATGGTTACATTTTTATCCCCCGCGTATTGGTCACCGAGAGCAAGGCCAGCTGCAACCGGTAAATGCCCGCCAACAATAGCATGGCCGCCCCACATATTCTTCTCTACACTAGCCATGTGCATAGAACCGCCCTTGCCTTTAGACACACCAGTGGCTTTACCAAATAACTCAGCCATAACACCATTGACCGGCATGCCGCAATTAATTGCAACGCCGTGATCTCGATAGGCAGTAATAACGCGATCATTGGGTTGGCGTGCTGCGATCAAACCTGTACTTACTGATTCTTGCCCAATATACAAATGCAAAAACCCGCCAATATTCCCTTTTTGGTATTCTTCGGCTGCTTTTTCTTCGGTATGCCGAATAAGAACCATCTCATAATACATTTCTAACTGTTTCTCTTTATTCATGCGCTTTCTCCAATTTTGGGGATTATGACAAAAAAACAGCCGGGAAGCGCCCGGCAGGCTAATTTAAGTGAACGATTATCTAAATTATAGCCCAATTTATAGCACATTTCTTTCATAAATTTCCTCAAAAATAACACTACAGCCAATCTCTAGATACGTATCTTGTATTATCGAACCATTTTGCAAGAGTACATAATATATTGTATTATTATTTTGTCGCCTCATTTATTTAATTAAGGAGAATACAATGAGATTTAATCCCCCTACAAAAGTAACTTTTTGGATTTCGGTTGCACTCGTTGCATTAGGTGTCATCGGCACTTTTGTTAGCATACCATTTGTTTCTAGCTTTGCAATTTGGTTTGTTTTTGTTGGTTATGCTTATTTAGCCGCTGGCTTATTTGTAAAAGGAATGTAATTTAGTCCTTTCTATTTTCATAGGCGACAAAATATCTACGCACTCAATCAGTGCGTAGATATTTAATTAATTTATACTTAACTTACTGGAGAAGTAATGGCAAGAATTAAACAAATAACGCCCGAAGAAGCCACAGGAAAATTAAAAGAAGAATATGAAGCCGCCATTAAAAGAGCTGGGTACATTGCTCAAATATTAAGAGTACAAAGCCCAAACCCCAAAGTATTGCATGCTTCTATTGAATTATACAAATCCATTATGTTTGGGAAATCTGGTATTAAACGTGCCGAAAGAGAGATGTTAGCCGTTGTTGTTTCACAAGTTAATCACTGTTTTTATTGAACACACTCACACGGGGAGGATCTCCGCAAATTAGTTAAAGACAATGTTTTTGTAGAAGCAATTAAGGTCAATTTTCGTAGTGCTTCTTTAAACGCCCGCCAAAAAGCCTTATGTGAATATGCCGAAAAATTGACCCTGCAACCTAGCAATATTCAAGATGATGATTTAACAGATATGCGTTCCGCAGGTTTAAATGATACAGATATTCACGATGCTACTCAAGTGATTGCTTATTTTAATTATATTAATCGTATTGCTGAGGGATTAAATGTTGATCTCGAAGGTTGGATGCCGAAGCGAAATTAAATATAGCGCGTTTTTAACTCCGCCACTGGCACAAACAAAAGTCCTTCTTTTTTATGCCCCACGCTGCTAATTTTTTGGGGATGTATTGCTGCCATAAAAGCCAAATAGGCAGCAGCCAGCGCGTCTAATTCATTTGGCGCGTAAATTTGCTCAACCGGTAAGGTTCCTTGTAAAAGCCTGTGACGGGTAATTTCTTCAAAATATTCCATTGGATCTCGAACATTCAAACCGGCTTCAAATAGAACCAATTGCCTTTGCAAACGCCCCTCTAAGGTTAAACGCGGCATAGGCAACTGGCTTAGCATAGCGGCAAAACAAGCCTGCGGATGGGTTTCTACCCACAAACGGGATGCGCTTTCGGCTGGGAAAGCCTTAAAACCATGCTTGCTTAATTTTGCATAAAAATCAAACCCTAATTGCATCCATTCAGAACAAAGCGTACGTTCACTTGGTGTTCGTGATACTTGAATTCCTTTGCTGCGCAGCTCACTTTCTGCTACGCGCATATCAACAGAACGGCCAGGGAAATGACCCGTTATAAGAGCTTGATGCGCTTCTCGAACCAAGCCCATATTTGGACGAGGCGGCGCGTTGACAGCGACAATCACCTGAGCAAAGGATGCCAAATAAGCTAACATTTCGTCCAAACTGCCATCGGAAAGAGCTAACAAGCTCCCATGTAAATCAATTGCCGCATAGGTAAACGGTTTTCGCCCGCCAGACGGGTCTACTCCAACAAAAACAGATTCGTTAAATGGCATATTACTCTCTCAATTGGTACAATAGTTTTTATTAGTGTAGAGGAAAAATGAAAAATTCGCAACAACGTTTTGTTTTGTATTTAGGAATTTTAATTGCAGGGCTTTTTTGGATAGGGTATTCCGCAGACCCCAACGAATTAAATCAAATGATTGAGCAAACAGCGCCGCAAGCTGGCTTTAAAGCACCAGATTTTGAGCTAACAACCATAGAAGGAAAAACCATTAAGCTTTCGGCGCTACGAGGCCAGCCTGTTTTGCTTAATATTTGGGCTAGCTGGTGCGCTCCTTGCCGAGCTGAAATGCCAGCCATAGAGCAAGCCTACCAACGGTATAAAGACCAAGGCTTAATGGTTCTGGCGGTTAACTCAACAGTGCAAGACAAATTAAAAGATATCAACACATTTCTTGAAGAAATTCATCTAACCTTCCCCATACTTTTAGATGAAGATGGAAAGGTCACCAGCGCTTATCAAATTACAGGGTTACCTACCACCTTTTTTATCGACAGAAATGGCATTGTGCAAGAAGTGGTTATTGGCGGTCCTATGTCTGAAACATCTTTAATTGCAAGAATAGAAAAACTGCTCCAGGAGAAACCCTGATGCTTCCTATTTTACAAATTGGACCTTTGGCCATTCAAACCTATGGATTAATTTTATTAATTAGCCTTTGGCTTGGGCTGTTGCTTTCAGAAAAACTTGCGCCGCAAAAAAGCCTAAGCATAGATGACTTGTATAACTTGGTATTTACTATGTTAATAGCAGGCATTATCGGTGCAAGGCTAGGTTATTTTATTCAAGCGCCAAACCTTTTACAAGAAAACCCGATTGCACTCTTCGCTTTAGACCCAAGTTTATTAGACCCTTTTAGCGGCGTTACTTTTGGGAGTTTGGCTGGTTATATTTTTGGATATCGAAAAAAGATTAATCAACAACAGTTATTGGATACCCTTACCCCCGCCCTTGCCACGCTGATGATTGGTTTCGGGCTGGCTAATCTGGCAGCTGGCTCCGGCTACGGAAGCGAAACCACGCTCCCCTGGGGCATACAGCTTTGGGGCGCAATTCGACATCCAAGCCAAATTTACGAAACTATTTCGGCTGCCATTATTCTGATTTTAATTTTCTATAAGTGGAACAAGAGTAAATTAAAAGATGGTTTTTTATTTTTATACTTTATAACATTTTCAGCAGGCTCAAAACTATTTTTAGAAGCCTTTCGAGGCGACAGTTCAGTACTCACAAACGGGTTGCGCATTAATCAGATTTTTGCTTGGTTCATCCTCGCAATTTGTCTGTGGGTGCTATGGCAGCCACTCTCCACAAAAGAATCAACAACAGAAACAACGATATAAAAAGGCTGGTTTAAAAACCAGCCTTTTTATATCTGATAATTATTAATTAACGAACCAAAGGTTCAATTAATCCGTAATCACCATCCCAGCGTTTATATAAAACATTTATCACGCCAGACTCAGCATTAAAAAACACAAAAAAATTATCGTGACCGAGCAATTTCATTTGCTCGATCGCTTCTTTTTCGTCCATTGGAATCATTTCAAAAGCTTTTCGGCGAACAACCACTGAATCTTCTTCTTCTAAATATTCTAATTCATCTACTGGCGCAACATCAGCGGCTGTTTTTCCATCTCCGCGCCCACGCTGACGCTTCCCCTTGAAGCGCGCCGTCTGGCGAAGAAGCTTTTCTAAAGCAATATCAATAGCACCTCGAATGTCTTCGGAACGCTCTTCAGAACGCAATAACATGCCTTTTCCTCGAACTGTAAATTGAGCGGCATAACGATTGGTTGCACTCCGAGCTGCTTTTGCATAAGAAAGCTCTACTCGAATTTCGTCACTTGTGTTCAGTTGACGCTCTAGCTTCGCCACTTTTTTGGTCACATATTCCTTTATACTATCTGTTATAGTAAAATCTCTTCCAACAATCTCAGCTAATTCAGACATGTGAACCTCCTTAAATTTATTATACATGCCTTACTTAATAGGCATGTTAATCCGCTCGTCTAGTCTAGCTTATCCCATCCGTGAACCGCTAATGCGCGGGCAATTGAAAATCCGTAAACCTTTGAAGCACCAGCGTCCAACAATGCGGTTGATGCCTCACGCATGGTAGCGCCTGTTGTAACAACATCATCCATTAATAATATAGTTTTACCGGCAATTTGTTCAGGCACTGCAACAAATGCTCCTTTTACATTCTCCCGACGCTCCTCTGCTGAAAGCCCAACTTGAGAATTAGTATGTTTGGCTCTTGTTAACGCGTTGGCATAATAATCCAAACCTAAATACTCAGCTAGCGGCCAAGCAACAATATCCACCTGGTTATAGCCGCGTTCTTGCATTCTATTTTTACTTAAAGGCACAGGGATAATTGCGTCAATCGGCCAATTTAATTTTTTTAAATACATTGCCAAAGGTTGAGATAAAGAGTCACCTAGCCCAAGACCATTTTGATACTTAATTGCATGAATAAGACTTCGAACAGGTTCTTTAAAAACAGACCACGACCTCAATCTCTCGAAAGATGGTCGTGATTTTTTACAACGCGAACAAATGTTTCCTTCAACTAATACATCACCACAAAATTCACAATAAGGTTCTGGTATTGCTTCAACCTTACTCTGGCAGGCTGCGCACCAACGTTCACCCGTTATTTCACAGCCGGGGCATTCAGGTGGAAAAATCCAGTCAATAAATACCCAAAAGGCGCGCTGACTATAATACCAAACCTGATGTAGTCTTTTGCTTTCAATCACGGCAATTAATTTTGTCCGATTCCTGATTTCATCATTCGAAAAGCGGCTGGAGCAAGTAACACAATAAAAATTGATGGAAAGATAAACAAGACCATTGGAATTAGCATCTTAATCGGTGCTTGAGCCGCTAACTCTTCAGCGATTTGACGGCGACGCATACGCATCTGATCAGCCTGAATTCTCAAAACCTTGGCCATACTTACACCCAATGATTCACTTTGGATAACCGCGGCCACGAAGCTAGTCAGCTCTGGCAAATCAATACGATCAGCCATACTTCTTAAAGCTTCTCTTCTTACTTTTCCGAGTTGAACTTCGCGAATAGCACGACCAAAAGCCAGCGACAACTCTGTTTCCCATTTTTCAGCTACGTTTGATAATGCAGCATCAAACCCTAAGCCAGCTTCAACGCAAATGGTTAATAAGTCAAGTGCATCAGGCAGTGCCTTTCGCACATTAATTTGTCGCTTTTTTATTTCACCATCTAACCATAATTGTGGAAAGAAAAAGCCCAGCGCTGCCCCAATAATTGAATATAACAATGCGCTTGAGACAGTAGTTTTCATAATCGTAAAGGTAAAAACCACAAATGCTATTGCCGCAAAAACAAAAGCTACAACAAAGCGAGATGCCAAAAATAACGGGGCATCTATCCAGCCTGCTTTACCGCCTAATTCCAACTTTCTAGTGACATCCTGTAACGCATTTTGTGGAGTAAATCGTGTCGCTACTTGACCAAATTGTTTTAAAACCGGCATCACCACACGCTGGCTAAACGTCTGGGACATTTCCAAATCTTCAAGTGATACTGTTTCACCGCGTTGAGTAAACTCCGCCAAACGAGAAGTCAATGGATCATCATCTTCTTTTGGCACTCGCTGACCGACATAAATTAATACACCGGCCAACCCCACAATTAAAACAATTACTATCAAAATAATAGTAGATGCATCCATATTTTTATACCTCGATATCCGCAATCCGAGTCATAATAAAATATCCAAT
>CAYOGW010000017.1:8177-12657 GCA_964403635.1 uncultured Anaerolineaceae bacterium
TTAAACTTTAAATCGGCTTGTGCCAAATTTTTAGAAATTGTGCCACCGATGGACGTGCGTTCAACACGCTTATTAACCCAGTCTGTTACTGCAGCAGATGTCTGCGTTTGTTGAGTTGGCTTCTTTTCTTCTTCAAGGTATCGCCCAAGTCTATCCTCAACCAAAGCACGATCACTATTGGAAGAAACATACACACCAATACCAATCAGCACTAAGATGATGATGACACCGATAATTAAAATAGTCATGCTTTAATATCCTTAAGCATAGAAATTAATATCTACGTCGCTCGCCAACGCCAAAAATTGTGGGCGGCAAATGGATACCTGCATCTTCAATTCGATCCATAAATTTGGGGCGGAGGCCTGTAGGGCGTAAACGCCCTACAACTTTACCGTTTTCAAAACCGGATTGTTCAAAAACAAAAATATCCGTCATTGTAATTACATCACCTTCCATACCGCTAATTTCGGTGATACTGGTAATTTTACGCGTTCCATCTCGCATACGTTCTTGTTGACAGATTAAATCAATAGCACTAGAAACTTGCTCACGAATAGCTCGCACGGGTAAATCCATGCCTGCCATTAAACACATTGTTTCAACACGAGCAAGCGCATCACGTGGTGTGTTGGCATGTGCCGTAGTCATAGAACCATCATGACCAGTATTCATAGCCTGAAGCATGTCTAACGTTTCACCGCCACGACACTCACCGACAATAATGCGTTCTGGACGCATACGTAAAGCATTCATCACTAAGTCGCGAATTGTTATTTCGCCTCGACCTTCAATATTTGCCGGGCGAGATTCAAGTGTAACAACATGCTCTTGTCTTAATTGCAATTCAGCCGCATTTTCTATTGTTAGTATACGCTCATCATTCGGAATAAACCCAGACAAAATATTTAAAAGAGTAGTTTTACCCGAACCAGTACCACCTGAAACTAAAATATTCATTCTGGCAATCACTGATGCTTTCAGAAATTCAATTGCCTCAGGGGTTACTGTACCAAATTGGATTAATTGATCAACTGTAATTGGGCTTTTAGAAAATTTTCGTATGGTTAAAGTTGGGCCAACCAAAGAAATAGGAGGAATTACAGCATTTACACGGGAACCATCAGGGAGACGAGCATCTACATAAGGGCTAGATTCATCAATGCGGCGACCGAGCGGCGCAACGATACGATCAATGATACGCATAACATGGTCATTTCCCTCAAATGTAACCGGTACACGAACCAATTTCCCTTTTCGCTCAACGTAAATGTTTTTAGGGCCATTGACCATAATTTCAGTTATCGAGTCGTCTTCAAGCAAGGGCTGAAGAGGGCCGAAACCAAGGATTTCAGCAGCGATTTGTTCATACAATCGCTGTCGCTCTGGGCGCGAAAGAACAATATTTTCTTCATTTAAAATCTGCTCAAAAAGCTCCATGATTGTTTTTCGAACTTCTTCCGTCTTCGAAACATCCATAGAAGGGTCTAGTTCTGACAATAACTTATTTTGCACTCTTGTCTTTAAATCGAAGTAGGTACCAGCTTGAGGAGCTGTACTTGGGGCGCTTACTCTTCTAGCTTGCAAACCCGAAAGATTTCCGCCACCTTCTCCGCCACCTGATTCTTGCGGGGAAGGACGCTGAGGAGATGATGGATTTTGCTCATTTCCTTTATTTTGACCCTGTTCAATCCGCTTTAGTAAAGACATAGACCACCTCCAAAATCAGACTTCTACTCAACAAGCTTAGAGAGTTTAACACGAACAGCCTCTGCAAGTGCAAACACCGCTTTACCAGCCAGTTGTGTTTTATTATCAATCATGAATGGAATCCCTTGATTTACAGCTGGAATAACCGTACGCTCGTCTAATGGAATTACACCAGCAACATCTTGTTTAAGATTTTGCGAAATCTTCTCAGGAGTAATTGAAATTCGCTTATCGTAACGATTCATTACAAAGCTAACTCGATCACGAGGAATACCGATTGTATTTAACAAATCCAAAAATAAACGAGCATTCTTAATGGCGGGAATATCTTGAGTTACTACCAATACAATTACATCCGCCTGATCTAGTGCAGCTAAAGTTATTTCATTTAAAAAACTCGTCGTATCAACTACTACATACGCATAGAGTTGAGTTAAATAAGCAAGAATCTTTCCAAACTGAGTGGCAGAAATATTTTCTGCATGTTCTGGCTTTGATGGTGCCGCTAAAACACTAACGCCCGATGCTGCGTGCTTAATCATGACACTATCAATTACATCAGGCTCTAATTCATCAGCTCGTCCAGCTAAATCTAGTATTGTATTTTTACCCTGTTCGTTCAAAAATATTGCGACATCACCATACTGTAAATTGGCATCCACAATCACCGCGCGAGTATCTGAATTATTCAAAGTGACCGCCAAATTAACAGCAATAGTCGTAACGCCAGCACCTCCTTTAGGACTATAAACCATTACCACTCGGCCATTTGTATAACCACCCGCCATAACTTGTCTTCCAGGCGTTGATTCGCTCGCGGCGAGGATTTGAGCACTTTTGCTTCGCTCCATGACCGCCATTTCCCCAGCGCGACGCACAGCTGAAATCAATTCATCTGCCATCGGAGGTTTGGTCAAAAAGTCACGAGCACCCGCTAGCATTGCTCGCCGCATATAATTAGAGTCAGCCTGAACAGACAAAATAATAATTTGAGTAGCTGGTTCTCTTTGGCGAATAAGCTCAGTTGCAGCTATGCCATCCATATCAGGCATATTAATATCCATTAAAACCACATCTGGTTTTAATTCAACCGTAACCTGCACAGCTTCTCGCCCATTTCTTGCTGTACCAACTACTTCAATATCAGATTCAAATTGCAATAGTTTCCTGACATTCTCTCGAGTTTCAGAGATGTCATCCACTATGACAACACGTATTTTGTCTGCCATGTAAAACTCCCGCGGTGATGTAAAATTTGTAAATCAACCTATTGATTTGGCGGAATAAATAAATCATTCCGAAGCGATGGTTCAAAAATACCACGCTGCGGGTTTACAGAATCAACCGCGTTTATTGCATAAGGAAGTTTTGCAGGAACCGGTATTGCGTATTGGCTTAACAAGTATTGCAAAGTAGCCGCTTCGGTTTCCACACGAGATGGATCATCCGGCGAACGCAAAACAAGATTTAGCCGAGAACCACTATATAACAAATAGGTTAATGTCACAGCATCTTGTGGCGTAACAATTAATGTAATGATATCTGGCTCTGTCCCTGTTGTTGTAACCGTTGCACCACCAGGACCCGGCGTAGGCGTAGGAGTAGGCTGCTGGCCTTGAGCCTGTTGAGCCGCCGCTTCATCACTAGCTAACAAAAAGTTTCCAACATGCAAAACTTGAATATCCTGAAGAATCATTTGGGTTACTAATCTGGGGCGTTGTAACTCAGAGGGCACCACATAAATGGCTTGACCTAATGTAGGATCAATCTCTGCCCGTCCTTGCGTTGATACTACCCCTCCTGATGTAATCAAACCACTTAAAACTGGCAGAGCATCAGGTAAAAATCCTGTCCCAGTAACTTGGGCGGTAAAATTAGGTAGCCCAGTTTGAAAATTAGAATCGACATCTAAAAAGTTAGTGGTCACAATCACATTAACTCGATCTCCATCACGAATCGCATAAGCGACAGATGATAACCTACTAATAGGAATTGAGATTGCAGTTAGCCCTGGCGGAATAACACGCGCAGCTTCTGAGCCCGGTTGTAACAAACCAGGGCGATCAGCTAACATTTCTTTCGTGATTGGAATTCCTTGTGCAAGTGGGTATTTTGCAAATAATCCAACAATATCATTTGGATTAGTAATCATTTGCTCAGTCAATCTATCCTGAGGAAATGGGATAGAAGATAAAGCTTCTGGCACAATTTCATCATCCCTCTGAATAGGTTGGCCTGCAATGACAATTGTAACTAACGGAGGGGTTGGTGTTGCCTGAGGAGAACCTGCACCTAAGCCTCCACCAAGGAATAAAAACGCAACTGCGCCCAAAATTACAACAACTATAACCACTAATAATAAAAGACGGCCACCGCGCCTCATAGATACTCTCCTCTGAACTGAAATATTATTTTATAAATTATACAGTAAAAATAAGACAATTGCACCTTGCACAAACGTAACCTGCGAATTAAATAGAAAGTGGGGCTCTGTTTTTAACAGAGCCCCACTTAATTCAAAAAAATTATAGACCAGCGTTAATGGTAGTGAAGACGTTACCAATGATTGGACCGAGTACGGTCAATACAGCAATAACGACAACGGCAACGAGCACGAGGATCAAAGCGTATTCAACCAAGCCTTGGCCTTTTTCTTTAGATGCGAATAACATAGTATTTATCCTTTCAAATTAATAGTTCAAGATTCAATTTGGTAAAAAATTATAGACCAGCGTTAATGGTAGTGAAGACGTTACCAATGATTGGACCG
>CAYOGW010000017.1:12757-33113 GCA_964403635.1 uncultured Anaerolineaceae bacterium
AAAAAATTATAGACCAGCGTTAATGGTAGTGAAGACGTTACCAATGATTGGACCGAGTACGGTCAATACAGCAATAACGACAACGGCAACGAGCACGAGGATCAAAGCGTATTCAACCAAGCCTTGGCCTTTTTCTTTAGATGCGAACAACATGAATATCCACCTCCTTCCAGTTCACAAATTAATTCTAGATTAAACTAGAACTGCTCAAATTATATAGCCTTAATAAGGTCAAATCAAGTACGGCAACATTACAAATGTGAAAGCGTTAATTCTTTTTAGCAGGTAATGTGAATGTAATGCGTGTTCCCTTGCCCGCAACACTATCAACTTCAAAAGATCCGCCTAATTGCTCAACACGTTCTTTAATAAGATTCAATCCTAAACTATTCCCCTCTGATAATGTCTCAACATCGAAACCTTTCCCGTTATCATCTACAGTAACTTTGACAACAGTATCACCCATGTCCATTAATACTTTTACTAAATTTCCTTGGCTATGCCTTGATGCATTTCCTAACAATTCTTGAATGGCGCGAAAAACCATCACCTCAATATAAGATTCAAGTCTTCTTTCTTGGCCACTCACAGATACATTTACGTCTAAGCCGGTCTGCTCTTTAAAACTGTCGCCATAACGTTTCAGCGTTGGAATTAATCCAAGATCATCTAACATCATAGGTCGAAGCTCAGAAATAAAATTACGCACCTTTTGCAATGTGCTGAGCGCGGCTACTTTTAAGTTTGCTAGTTCACTTTTTGCTTGCTCAGGATCTACTTCAAATAAACGTGTGGCTATTTCAGCTTGAAGAATAAAATTCGATAGGGCTTGGGCAGGACCATCATGCATTTGACGAGATAATCTTTGGCGTTCCGATTCTTGCGCTTGAATAACCATTTCTACACTTGAACCACTTTGTTTGCCGCTAGACGATGATGTTGCGCTTAAATTTTCAGCAGAATCAATCGCTTGCTCAATTAATGCCACTTGTTGTTCGTAATGAGCTTTATCACCTTGCAGTTTCTCTAACTGACCTCGCATAACAAATAATCGTTGCTGAGCATCCAATGCAGAATCATATGCCATTTTAATATCTTCCGCTGTAGAATCAGCCTTAGATTGAACTTGTTGCAGGTGAGTGGTAATTGCCGCATTGCGTTGAGAAAGTTTTCCAACTTCCCCTTGACTTTGTTCAATCATTAAAGAAACTTCTCTAAGCCCGCGCCGTGTTTCTTCTAACAAAGTAGACATTGATTTTCGAGATGATTCGGATGCGTTTGTTTCTTGATCTGGTAAGGCCATAAAACACTCCTGAATTAATTAATCGCGATGTAACTTAACCCAGCCGCGCTTTAATGCAAAAACAACGGCTTGAGTTCGGTCATCTACATTAAATTTTCGCAATATTGAGGTGATGTGATTTTTTACCGTTTGATGACTAATTCCCAACAAGCTTGCTATCTCTTTGTTACTCATGCCATCGACAATACTTACTAATACTTCCATTTCACGATCGGAAAGTGGATGGAATGGACTCCCCGGTTCACTATAAGACCTTCTGGCAGTCTCTAGCTGACCGTTTAACCAAAGTGAAAATTCATGGCGAGTCATCACTTCTCCACCCATAACATATTTTCCATTTACAACCATTTTAACAACATCATTAAGCCGTTCTGGCTGAATATCTTTTGAAAAATAACTCGCAGCACCAGCAATGGCAGCATGGAGCATTTGCTCTTCGTCATCATAAGCAGTCATCATGATAACTCTTGTATTTATCTTCTCTGAAGTTACTTCATGAGTGATTTGCTGACCATTTAAACCTGGCATATTTACATCCACAATGGCGATATCTGGCTTCATCTTCAATATCATTTCTAAACCAGAATCACCATTGGATGCTTGCCCAATAACCGAAAAACCCGCTTCTAAAGAAAGCGCATCTACTATTCCTTTACGAAATAAAGGATGATCATCAATCACTACAATGGTTATCGGATTCATAAAATATTTATTTTGGGAGTATAGCACATCAAAACCATATACGCTAAGGAATGAACCATTGGTAAACAACCATGTTTTCTCCGCCCAAAGCAGGGGCATAAATAGCTTCTGTTGTATGTATTTTTGTGGCATCTCGCGCTATGGTTGGATACCAATTTGGAAAAATAATTAAATACGCTACAGCCTGTTCATTGAGATAAATTTTCAGATGAGATTCATCCCGAATAAACGGAATCACTTGCGGGGTAATCAGCCCGGCTAAATCTACTAAACGGTAATTGCGATTAAAGTAGCCAATTGCACCGATATCATGCACAGCGATTACAGCTCCATCTGGAATATTTTGATTAACCCAGTGAGCGGTATCCACCATTTCACTTTCAATAAAAGCCACATCACGAGCATAGGTTAATGCACCAAAAACAAAAAACACAAAGGTTAACATTCCAACCAAAGCAGACCAAGCAAAACGTACCATTGGCCTATGACTGCCAGACGAAAAATACCACTGCCAAAAATGTGTTGCCCCAAAAATAAGCAACACACCCAAAGCCGGCATTATATATCGGCCATGCTGATACATGGGCAAACGGAAAGCAAATAAAAGCATGTACCCGCCCGCCCAAAACAAAGCAGCCATTAATGCAATTTGTTTTTGTCGTATGGCTTGCCAAAATTTAATCAATAAACTGACAACAAATGCCAATAAAATCCCCGAAGCAATATGAATGGCTAGGCTTTGGAGAATATTTAAAGCAGGTTTAGCTTGCCAACTGACATACTCTGCTTGCTTGGCATAAAATGTATTTGGAAAAGGACTGCCCGATAAGGACAAATTAAGCAAAACATAAGGTGCCAGCAGACTTAACAAACCTAAAAGAACCTGAACGATATGGCTTAATCGCTGCCCCACTGACTGAGAAGAAAACCACAACACAAAAATAACCGGACCCATTAAAGTTAAAGCATCTGGGCGAACCCAAACGGTTAGCCCAACTAACAACCCCAAGCCAATATATCGCCGTGTTTGATTAATTAATGCATTTAAAACAGATAATACTAAAAATGTAAAAAGTAAAATTTCCATTCCTGAAACCGAAGCCCAAATAAACCGCCAGTCTAAAATTACCAGCAGCCCAGCCAAAGGAATTTTAAACTGATAGGCAGGCGCTAAACTTCGAGTCATTTGCTCTGCCAGCAACCCTACACCCCATAAGCACAAAATACCCAGCGTAGTGCTCCACACCAGCGGCTCAAGCCTCAACCAGTAGCCCAAAGAAAGCAACAAGGTCCACAAAGGCGCCGTAGAACCGGCAGAAGGCTGTCCCCTTAAAAAAGACCATTCTCCATACAAAGCAAAGTTACGCGCATACGTCTGATGAATCCAAGAATCGTCCAACGGGAAACCCAAACGAAAATAATAATAGCTGTTCATTAAATAAATACCAGCCGCTACAAGGCTTGCTACCCCTAACCACATAGCGCGGTGTAAAGTTACTTCATTTTTCAAATTCATAAACCACCCAATCTTTTTCTGTCTTAATTAAATTCAAACCATCTATCTCAGCACCTTCAGTAAACAAGGGCTTAGCCCACGCCAACAGTGCATTTTTCTCCAGAATTAAATAAGTCACATCAAAGGCTTGGGCCGCATCCAAAGCTGTCTGAACATCCCCTTCCGGGTGCACAATCCCCTCTCGCCCAGAAACCGAATAAAACGCCGCGGGATTAACCACCATCACACGAGCAGCAGAATCTGTAGAATAAGCGCTTAAAAACTGTTCCACTTCAGTGTATCGTTCGTATTCAACATCCCATGTTTTTAATCGCCCAATTAAAATAAGAGCAGAAATTGCCATCGTGAAAACCAACAAAGCTGAACGAAAAATTAAAAACGCCTGCGGAGTGAAAAAACCCTTGCCGCGGGCCCAGCCCACAACTTTATCCAAACCAACGGGCGTTATCGCCCACCACAAGGGTTGAAAAATCACCGCCCCGTGAAAATAACCACCACGCGCACCAACAAATGGGAAAAACAAGCTTAAGGTTAGGGTTAGCAATAACCAAGCAAAAACAGCCAACCGAACCCGAAACCGGTCACGAAGCGCGTATAACCCAACCAGAATAAACGGAAGAGAAACGATTCCCCCTTGAACCGCCAAAGTATTGCCTAAATTTTGACCCAACGCCCAGCATCTATCTGAAAGCAATTTTATGACACCGCCAGACCAAAATCGCGCGGGGGTTAATACGCTGGCAGGGTATGTAAATAAGTCGTTGTAATTTAACATCCATAACACTTGGCTGCCGCCTGGGGCAATCGGCACCCCAAAAGTTTGCCAATTTCGCCACCACCAGCCAGACATGATTAATCCATAACCCACAACAAAGAAAACAAATCGAAATATGGTTTCTTTCTTATTTAGCTCATGCTTAATTAATGGAAATAAAAGCGCCAGACCAGTTATCGCTGCCCAAAGAATGGCATCGGCGCGAGCCAAATTCATTAATCCACAAACCAATCCAAGGCCTATTGCTTGCCAACGGGATTGATTGGGTTTAATTAAAAAATAAATAGCACCCAATAAAGCCAATAATGAAAAATTATCGGTTGTTGAAAAAACAGCTGTTAAATATGGAGGAAAAACCGCCAACAAACCTGAGATCATGGCTTGGTCACGGCGCTGGGTTAAATCAAAAGCGAGGCGGGCTGTCAGCGGAGGCAAAAGAATAGCAGCGAGTAGAAAGCCCAAGCGTGCCCCGCCGAAATCAGCTCTGCCAGAAATTGCCATTCCCAACATGGAAACAAAAGAAGCCAGAGGGTTCCAATAAGCATGAGATGGATGTGGAAGATTAATGGGCTGGTCGAGATAGTTCCATAAAAACGGCTGATTAAACCCCCATCCGTTTAAGAGCCATTTACCAGTAACAAAATAATATTCAGCGTCTATATAGCCCGGCGAATGTTGAAAATAGGTTACAACCGAAATTGTAAAAATTACCAACCCTACTAACAACAAATTGTCTCGCAGACGCATCTCTTATTGCTCCGAAATAATATCTGCCCAAAATTTTCGCGGTTGATTTATCCACCATCGAATCCAATACAAAACCAGTAAAGTAAAAACTGATAATGGCAACGCCAGAGCGCTAATGGGTTGACTGGTAACCGTTGCAGCCCAAGACCAAGCCACAATGCCAATAGAACAAATCATTGAAAAAATTAAGCCATATGTTTGCCATCGCTCAGTAATTAAAATTAATCCGAACATCAAACCGGGGGCAAAGGCCATTAAAGAGTTTTGACCGATTGGTAGGCCAAGCAAAGGCAGCGCCGCCGCGCTTAAAGACATGAACCAAAACAATTGGCGTAACCCTTGTTCTCGAATATTCGTCCATTCCCATATTAATACACCGCCCATACCAGCCAACAGAAAAAGAGCCAGTCGGCCGCCAATGGCCGGGAAGGCAGCGCTTAAAATTGAAAAAGTAGATTCAAATGAAAACGAAATCCAATTTCTTAACACGGCTCGAAGAAAATCTAATACCCATGCCGGTAAAAATATAAACGCTAAAATGTTTAGCAATATTAATGCCATGGCGAAACCAACTAAAACCCGCCATCTTTTTTGAGTAATTGCCCATAAAAACAAAATAACAGAAAAAATACCGAGCCACTCCACACGCAAAAAGGAAAGCGCCAATAATGCCCCCGCTAACTCATCCGATTCGCGCTGAATGGCTTGTAAGGCTGCGATTAAAGCAAAAAATGCCAGTGGCGCCAGTGACCCTTGTAATAAGCTAAAAAAGACCGGCGCATAAAACACAAAAGCCAACATGATTATCAAAAAGGCTCGTCGTGAGACTTCAATTTCTGCTGTTTTTAAGATGTACCAAGGTAATAGCAACACTACGATTTCAATGAAAAGCATCCAAATCGCCAAAGCCAAATCGGCGTCTTGAATTAAACCAAATGGCAAAAAAAGCACAAATAAATGAAAAGGGACATCCAACGCATAGGCGAATTCTGTGGGCAGGGCTTCTCGGCCATAAACCCCAACTTGTACACGGGTTAAGGCTTCACGAGAGTACGGTCCAAACCCTTCTTTTAAAAAGGCTACAGCTGGTTTATATAACTGCATAAATTGCTGACCAGCTGGGTAATGTTGAATGAACCACAAATTAACCCACAACAATGCGCCAAATACGACCAGCCCAAAAAAGAGCAGGAAGAAGAATACAGCCAAAGATCGTTGATAAGGGTGTAAAGCCAGCATAAAAAAATCCTACGTTATGTTATTTTATTTGGGAAAAATTCTCTTAATTGAGCCAGTAAAACTGCCGCAAAGATTAACACACATCCCACAATTTGGGGAATCAACAGGCTTTCGCCCAACAAACTCCATCCCGTTAAAACAGCAAAAACAGCTTCCAAACTAAGCAGCAAAGCCGCGTCTGCTGGAGGGGTATGGTGCTGCGCCCACACTTGTAAAGTGTAACCAACCGCCACCGAAAAAACAGAAACATAAATCAAAGCCCAAAAAACATCGGTTTGTAACAAAATAGAGGGCTGCTCCGAAACCAAAAAACCTGCCACAATGCTTAAAAAGCTTGCCACCAAAAACTGTCCGATGGCAAACGCCAACGGATGAAAACGATTGGCGAATTTCCCTAAAATTAACACATGCATTGCCCAAAACAAAGCACCAATAATTTCTAAGCTATCACCGGGCAGCAAGTGAAACTCTCCACCAGTGCTAAGCAAATAAGCACCTAACAATGCCAGCGGAATAGCCAACCAAGTCACACGATGCGGCTTCTCTTTCCAAAAAACATAGGAAAGCAATGGTACAAACACCACATACAATGTCGTTAAAAAGCCCGCGTTACCGGCTGTTGTAAATTGCAAACCCGCTTGCTGCAAAGCGCTGGCAATAAATAATACAGCCCCTGCAATAGCCATCCAACGAAATTGTTCTTTGTTCTGCCAAACCTTTTTTGGCACAAAAGGAATCAAAATAAGTGAAGCTAGTAAGAAGCGAGCCCCATTAAACAGGTGAACAATACCAGCCAAGCCCGAAACTCGTTGGGCTACAAAGGCGCTTCCCCATATAACCGCAACCATTAAAAGGACAAGATCGGCTTTTAAACGTTGAGACATATTAACAATTTAACCTTCGATATAAATAAACCATTTTATTTCCTGTTTCTTGTTTAAATCACCACTCTCAACAAGTCTAAATTCTAGCACGAGAGTCTAAAACCACGTTTACGAAAAGTTATAATAACCCTTATCTCAATAAACGGGTAAAATTTAATTAAGAGTTGGAGGCTTATGACCGATTTAGATTTAAGAATTCGCATGGCGGCAGAAAGTATTCTTGAAAATGAAGCCTTACGCGGGGGTTTAGACCCCGCTGGTCAAGAAGTCTTAATGAATTGGGGGGTTGATTGGGCACAGAAAATCGCGGCGCAATCTGCTCATTTAAATGAAGTGGATGCGGAAGAATTCCTATACCCCAAAATGAAAGCGCTTCGGAAATTGCTTCAAGCGGTTTCTGCGCTAGGGCAGCAAGCACCAGAAAATGAAATTGAATTAAACAAAGCCGTTTGGGAGATTCGCCAATTGGCGTTAGAAGCCAACGATACTTTTATCAGCAGTAAAACACTATCAAGCGCAGAGATTAATCACTTAACAACAGCTGAAACCATTCGGGCTTTACGCTCGTTGTTTGAAGCGTCATCATCACCAACCAATTAAGGAGAATGAAAATGAGCCCCAAGAAGAAAACAAATGTAACAGGATTTGGAACTGTTTTTGTATTATTACTTGTTATTACTGCTGGATTTTTCTATTCCATTTCTGGCACAGACCCTTTGGGGCTTTTCCCAGCTGAGAATCAAACTCAGGTTACGGAGAGCAGCAGTTCGGTAGCCAGCCAAAGCTCATCTTCAGCTGGTACATCATCTACCGAAAGTTCATCCAGTGTAAACAGCCCAATCACAAATCAAACTTGGTGGCAGGTTTATTTTGTTTCACCAACGCGTGTGCGCCAAGCCGAAGAAATTGAGTATGGCACTAAAGGAATACCCGCCGATTTAATGGCTAACTCGATTGCTGAGAAATTAATTAATAAAATTGATAATGCCAAAACTAGCATTCATATCGCTTCATTTGAAGTGGATGTGGTGGATATTGCCAATGCTTTAATTCGCGCCAAGCAACGGGGAGTGGAAGTTCGCTGGATTACAGATGATGAATTTGGTATTGAGGCAGACAGCAAAGAAGGTCACGGACAAATAGCGATCATGAAAAAAGGCGGTATTGAGTTTAAAGATGACGCGCGTGGCGGTTTAATGCACAACAAGTTTTGGATTTTTGATGGGCAAACTGTTTGGACCGGCTCTACCAATGTGACCATTAGTGGTTTATTTGAGCAAGACAATAATGTGATTGTGATTGAATCGGCTGATTTGGCTGCTATCTATGAGAGACAATTTAATGATATGTGGAATGGTGAGTTCGGCGCCCGCTCCCCTTCCACCGTGAGTGAGCAAATTGCCTTTGTTAATGGAACGCCCATTCAGGTGCTGTTCTCGCCCGAAGATGATGCCGTTTTTAAAATTATTCCATTCATCCAAACCGCAAAGAAAAGCATTCGCTTTTTGGCTTTTTCGTTTACCCAGCCAGACTTAGGAAACGCCATGATTGAGCGGGCAAAAAATGGTGTTTCGGTAAGCGGCGTGTTTGAAACAGTTGGCAGCGAAACTCAATTTAGTGAGTTAACACCCTTGTATTGTGCCAAAGCTGCAGTTAAGCAAGATACTAATTTTGCCTTTTTACACCATAAAGTGATTATTGTGGATGAACGATATGTCATTACCGGCTCGTTAAACTTCAGCGATAATGCCAACAAAAGCAATAACGAAAATGTGATTATTATTGACAATGCCGATATTGCACGGTTGTACACCCAAGAGTTTGAACGTATATTTGCCATCAGCGCAGACCCAGACCCAGCAAAAATGAATTGTCCTTAATCTAAAGAGGGTACCATGAGCAAATCAGTCGATGAAACCATTCGTGAAGCAATCGAACGAGGCGAGTTTGAGAACCTAAAAAATAAAGGTAAAAAACTCAACTTAGATGATTATTTCAATACACCGGAGGAGTTGCGAGTAGGCTATTCGGTATTAAAAAGCGCGGAATTCATCCCTGAAGAAGTGACCATGCTAAAAGAAATTAATGAATTAAAAGAAAAACTAGCTCAACAAGATGATCCAAATCTGCGAAAAAAACTTCAAATAGAACTTAACGATAAACAATTAAAGTATAACTTGCTTACTGAACGGGGCAAAAAATTTAGATGATTTATTAGTAAAAAAAGAAGCCGGTTGGCTTCTTTTTTTACTTTGACAGAACTTCTGTTCACTGCTATACTGATTCTATTGAACCGAACTTTCCTGCCAATATGGCAGTTGATTTTGTTGAACAATTGAGAAGTCAGTGTACACCCCGGTACCTTAGGGGTATTTTTCTGTTTTCTATTAAATTCACCGCAATAAGCGGAATATTCAAAGTTAAAAGGATTTTGTAAGATGAGTAAAAAATTAAGAATTATCCCATTTGGGGGGTTAGGTGAAGTGGGCAAAAATATGATGGCCTATGAATTTAACGACCAAATATTAATTGTAGATGCGGGACTAATGTTCCCAGAAAATGACATGATGGGGGTCGATTACATCATCCCCGATTTTGAATACCTGCACAATAAAAGCCACAAAGTTGTAGGCATCGTCATTACACATGGCCACGAAGACCACATTGGTGCCATTCAACACGTTGTAGATTATATTGCCGCGCCGGTTTTTGGCACTCCGCTTACCATGGGTTTAATCGAAGTAAAGCTTGCCCGCAGCGGCAAAGCTAATAAAGTAGATATGCGCCCGATTCAAGCCAATGAAACCATTCAAATTGGACCGTTTAAAGTAGAACCTTTTCATGTTTGCCACTCCATTCCAGATGCCGTGGGTTTAGCCATTACCACCGAAGCTGGCTTGGTTGTGCATACCGGCGATTTTAAGTTTGACCATACCCCAGTTGATAATTGGCCTACCGATTATGCCAAACTAGCCGAACTTGGCAATCGCGGCGTAGACCTGTTGCTTTCTGACTCTACCAATGCCGAACGAGCTGGTTGGACACCCTCCGAAATGGTTATTGGTCCCGCTTTAGATAAAGTATTTAAAGAAGCCAAAGGACGCATTATTGTTGCATCGTTCGCTTCTTTAATTTCTCGCATGCAGCAAGTCGCAGATACCTGTGTTAAAAATCGCCGTAAATTGGCTTTTGTCGGTACCAGCATGGTAGATAACTCTAAAAGAGCCCGCCAGCTTGGCTACTTAAAAGTACCCTATGATACATTAATTAGCATCGAAAGCGCATTAACCATGGACGAAGACCAAGTAGTCATTATGGGAACCGGCTCACAAGGCGAACCCACTTCTATTATGGGCAGGCTTTCTACTGGCACAAATCGTTTATTTGATTTAAAGAAGGGCGATACCGTTATTCTCTCTTCGCACCCCATCCCTGGCAACGAAGAAGCCGTCAGCCGAACCATTAACCGCCTGATGCGCATGGGCGCAACTGTCATCCATGATGCCATTGCCCAAGTGCACGTTTCTGGGCATGCCAGCCAAGAAGAGCAAAAATTAATGCTCAGCCTTGTTCGTCCGGTCAATTTCATCCCAGTGCATGGTGAACTGCGCCAACTGCGCCGCCATGCAGACCTAGCCATTCAAATGGGCGTTCACCCAGAAAATATTCAGGTGGTAGAAAACGGCCAAGTTGTAGAATTAAACAACGGAAAACTTGAACAAGCCGAACGCATCCCTGGCGGTTATGTCTTTGTGGAAGGCGGCAACGTCGGCGACCACGACCCCAATGTCATGCGAGAACGAGAACAACTGGCGCGCGCGGGTATTGTGTTAATTAACCTTGGTGTAGACAAATACTCTAACCGGTTAATAGACCAACCCGAAATCATCACCCGTGGATTTATCTCCAAAGAAGATGCCGACGACATCATCCCCGCCATTCAAAAACGCGTCACCGACATTATTCATGGCGGCGGCATGGATATCGAACGAGATATTGCCCACGCGGTTCGCGGTTTTATTTACAATGAAATTAAACGCAGACCGCTTGTCTTTGTCACAATGACGAAAGTATAAAATTGGCAATTCGCCGGTCTACTTTCCCCATCGGATAATTCGTTAATTTTTGAAAATCTACCCATTCAGCCGCTTCATTCATTAAAGCGGAATTTAATTGGCACAAGTAAGCGTACTCTGTTAATTTAAAGTGGGTATACGTATGTTGAACTTTAAGTAGAAAATTAAGCGGGCTCACCACCAGCTTATACTCCGCTTCAATGGCTGCAACCAAGCTTTCGGCTGAGTCTGCTTCTACTTCTACAGATGGAAACTCCCATAAGCCGCCCAGCAAACCATTCGCTGGGCGTTTAATTAATAAAACCTTGTCATCTTGAAAAAGCACCGCTGCACTTTTTAATTTATGCGGAATAGCCGTTTTTACTTTTAAAATGGGTCGCTGACTTTGAACTCCTAACGCCTTCGCTTTACAAATGCTCTCTAGCGGGCACTGCCCACAGGATGGGTTTTTGGGTAAACATACCGTTGCGCCTAAATCCATCAAAGCTTGGTTGTAATCTCCAGCGCGGGCAGGCGGCAAGTGCTCTTTCGCCAAAGCCCAAATTAATTTGGTGCCGGTAACACTCTCCACGATTTCTTCCACATTAAACAACCGAGAATAAACCCGCTTGATGTTGCCATCTACCGTGGCGACATTTTGATTAAACGCCATCGAAGCAATGGCAGCGGCGGTATAAGCCCCAATGCCTGGCAAGAGCTGCAGCTCGGTTGGTGATGCAGGGATTTGGCCGTTTAATTGAGTAACAACCACTTGAGCACCTTTGTGCAAATTTCTGGCGCGGCTGTAATAACCAAGGCCTTCCCAAAGCGAAAGTACCTGCTGCTCTGGGGCTGCCGCCAATGCCTGAACCGTTGGAAAAGCCAACATCCATTTTTCAAAATAAGGAATTACCGTTTCTACACGGGTTTGCTGAAGCATAATTTCAGATACCCAAACCGCGTAAGGGTCTGGATGATTTCGCCAAGGCAGCGCCCGAGCATGTTGGTCGTACCAGTTAAGTAATAAAGCGGCTAAGTTTTGCATTTAAAAATCGCCCCGTTGGGGCGATTAATGTTGATTAAAGAAATTTTAGAATTGAAATCCACCACGAGCAGGAACCAATTTGAACGAGTAATTACTAACAAAATTAAACAACTGGTCTCGTAACTTAATCCACTCTTCTGAATTTAAAATACGATTTGCATTATTAATGTCAGATGCTAGCATCGCCACTTGAATTTGCGGGTAATCGCCATAAACAGTTGCCCATGCTTCTGTAGGGTCTAAGCCTAGGCGTTGTATACCTGGGATAAATTCGCCGATGACAAACTCAAAATATTCCTGTTCATGTTCTGGTGTGATATCCCAAGTCATTAATAATTTGACAGTCATTCACGCTCCTAACTGGCTGTCAAATCAAGCACAACAATTTTAGTATCGGTTGGCAAACCAGAACGAGTTGCCTTAAAAGAAGGGGCTGTTTCAATAGTAGAAATGCCCATTTCTTTTAAAAATTTAGAAAGCGGCTCAAGTTCAACTTTTACCCCGTCTACCGCATAGTGCATTGGGATCACAATATTTGGCTCTAATAAACTAATCACTTCTGCGGCTTTGGCTGCATTTAACCCAGCCCCACCGCCAACAGGGACCAAAGCCACATTGACTGTGCCGAGCGCTTCAATTTCTGATTGGCTTGGAACTTGACTTAAATCTCCCAAATGGGCTACCGTAATTCCATCATAATCAAAGACATACAGTGTGTTTCGAAAACCATCATTTGATTTTTTATTGCTGGTGGTTTGTACACCTGTGATAAAAACGCCGCCAATTTCAAACTCGCCAGGGCCTGTAATAGTATGAGATGTACCTTTAACTGCGTCCAAATGGTTATGCCCGGGGGCATCGTGGCTAACGGTGGCAATATCTGCTTTTAACTTTAGGGGGCTATACCCAATCACGCTTGAATCAAAAGGGTCTGTAACGATGGTCGCGTAGGTCCTTTCGGTTAAGCGAAAACATGAGTGTCCGTACCAAGTAATTTCCATAAATTCATTCCGTCCTTTAAATCAATTATACCCGCAAGCCTATTGATAAACTGCTAAGCCAACTGCGTGTTTTTAATAAAACTTCAACACTTCTATATTATTCTCTTATTGCTGTGCTGGTGGACTGTTTTTTTGGCGAACGAAGGCAATTAATACGCCGATAGCAAGGGTGATGACACCCAACCAATTTAATTCCAAGGGCAAATTAAACGGCAGTTTTCGAATTAACGCATCTAAAAAGATGCCTAAAACAAACATGCCGCCAAACATCCGATTATGATAAAAAGCGAAACCAGAGAACCAAGTTGGCCAAAATGCTTCGAAACCCTTTGGGGCTGCTTCAGGGCGGGGTTTCATCAGCACCGCGCCTGCAAAAAAAGCACGCCGTAGCGCGAACAAAACCAACAAAAGAAAAGTGGAAAAATAACCAATGAATATAAGATAAATAATGGTGAAGTAAGCGAAGAAAATTGCCGCAAGGGTTGTGTAGCGGGCGAATGTTTGCCCAACCCGTACAGGAAATGTGCCTACATTTTTTACTTTATCATCTTCCAGCTTGTCTGTATGTTTTGCTACATTAATGCTTGCCACGCTCAACCCAAAGGGAACACCTGCCAAAGCGACCAGCCAAATATCCGACGGGAGTGAATTCCCAGCGCCTAAAGCCAAGACCAAATAAACACCGGCGATTAATACAGGACCCCAAATAAGAAAGATAGAAAGTTCACCCAACGCCCAATACTTCATGGGCCAAGTATAAAAAAGCAAAATTAGCGCGCCAATGGCGAATAACACCAAAACGGTTTGATTAAATTGGGTGTACCAAAGGGCATAAATTCCAGACATGAAGGCAATTGTTCCGCTGATGAAAAACCAGCGAAGTTGCTGCGTCTTTGTCCAAAAGCCTTGCACCAAAGGGTGAACCCCATATTGCGTGCGAAAATAATTATCATTATCTACCCCGCGAGAATAATCGGTGTAATCATTTAATAAATTATTGGTACCGTGGGCAATAAATAAACCAAGCGTTAACAAAAACCAAGCCAACCACGGGAAGGATTCCCCTGCCGATTGAGAACGCCAAAATAGTAAACCGGCAATCATGCTGGAATAAACGGTAACTGCTGTAACCGCTGAGCGGGTTGCAATTAACCACTTTGAAATAATATCCAAAGCATCCCACTCTTTTTTGTCTTCTAATTTAATTAATTCCCAGGCTGCTTTTCGCCACATATTAAAATTAATATTCATTATTTAAAACCCTTCTTTTATCTTTTATTAAACTCATTTAATCGGTGTCATGACCATGGCAGCCTTGCGCCGCGACCAAACACCCTCTACTGTAAAGATAATTAATGCCAGCCAGACAATACCAAAACCAATGGCTTGATTAAATGTAAATGGCTCTTGAAACATAAAAACACCAATTAAAAACTGAATGGTCGGCGCAATATACTGCATGATTCCAATAGTAGATAGCGGAATAGCTCTGGCGGCGGAAGCAAACATCAATAACGGAATAGTGGTTACCAGCCCAGCCCCGATCATTAACAAATCAGCAGACAAACCCGTGTGCAAAAATGCGCCAGAACCAGTTGATTCGACAAATATCAAATATATCAAGGCAGGGATTAATAATAGGCCTGTTTCCATAGTCATGCCATAAACGGAGCTTAACGGAGCCAGCTTTTTGGTCATGCCATAAAAACCAAAAGTAAAAGCCAAGGTCAGGGCAATCCACGGCAAGCGACCATAGAGGATGGTTAAATAAATTACACCGACTGCCGCTAGCCCAATGGGAACCCATTGCATGGGGCGTAAACGTTCCCGAAAGAAAACCACGCCCAGCAAGACACTTAATAATGGATTGATAAAATAACCAAGACTGGTTTCTACAATAAAACCAGCATTAACCGCCCAAACATACATTAGCCAATTGGCACCAATTAAAACGGCAGCAATGGCATAGATGCGAATCACTTTCCAGTCCAGCGCGGCTGTTCGAAAAGCAGACCATTGGCGAATAATTGTTAGTACTACTGCCAAACTAACCAGAGACCAGATAATTCGGTGACTGAGCAGTTCAACCGCCGGAACATGTTTTAATAACTTCCAATAAATAGGGAAAACCCCCCAAGTTAAATAGGCTCCTAAAGCAAACCAAAGACCCTTATTCATGTATTTTCTCCTTGAAATAGGCAGTAAGTATACACCTGTCACTTAATTAAAAAGTTCTTCTCTCTTATGGAAGAACTTTTTAATTAAAATTTATTTAACTTTTTTGTTTCTCAAACGCAAAGAATTACTAACAACAAAAACGCTGCTAAATGCCATCGCGCCTGCAGCCAGCATGGGATTAAGGTAACCCAGCATGGCGGCTGGAATTAAAACGACATTGTAGAAAAAAGCCCAAAATAAATTTTGTTTAATGGTCTTAAGCGTTTCTCTCGAAAGTGAAACTGCCCGCGCCACGCCTCCCAAATCTCCACTCATTAAAGTAATAGGGGCGGCGGCCATCGCCACATCTGTGCCTGTGCCAATTGCCAAACCCACGTTGGCTTGTGCCAAAGCAGGGGCATCATTTACTCCATCGCCAACCATCGCAACCACAAAGCCTTTTTCTTGCCAGCGTTTCACTTCTGCGCTTTTGCCTTCGGGCAGCACTTCGGCGACCACGGTGTCAATTCCTACTTGCTTGGCAATCGCTTCTGCTGTTTTTTGATTATCACCAGTTAACATGACCACCTGTAACCCCATTTGCTTTAATTTAGCAATGGCTTCTGGCGAGCCTTCTTTAATCGTATCTGCAACGGCGATAACGCCCGCCGCGTGACCATCAATCGCTACAAACATCGCGGTTTTGGCTTCACCTTGCAAGCGCTCCACTTCTTTTTCTAGCCCATTTAAGGGATAGGCTTGTTTTTGCATCATGCGCAGGTTACCAACTGCTACTTTTTTGCCATTAATTTCGGCTTCTACACCAAAACCCGCTTCAGCATAGAATCCGCTGGGTTCCACGAGGGCAAGCCCTCGGGTGGTCGCTTCTGCCCAAATGGCTTCACCCAAGGGGTGCTCAGAGCCTTTTTCAACCGAGGCAGCCAGCGTCAAGAGCGCATCTTCCTTAATCGTTGAAACCGTTACGATATCTGTCACCGCGGGTTGTCCTTTGGTAACTGTGCCGGTTTTATCTAAAATAACCACTTTTACATTGCCAGCATGTTCTAAGGCTTCGCTGTTGCGAAACAAAATGCCCAACTCAGCGGCCTTGCCTGTACCCACCATGACGGCGGTTGGAGTAGCCAAGCCCATCGCACACGGGCAAGCAATGACCAGCACTGCCACCATATTAATTAAAGCGCGGGTAAAGGGGTCAGCGTTTAAAGCTGAACCAAAAAAGTACCAACCCACAAAAGTGAGCACAGCAATTAAGATGACGATGGGCACAAAAACAGCTGAAACTTGGTCTGCTAATTTTTGAATAGGTGCTTTACTGCCTTGCGCTTCTTCCACCAAGCGGATAATTTGCGCGAGGGCGGTCTCACGACCAACTTTTGTGGCTTCGAATTTAATTAATCCTTGCTTGTTGAGCGTTGCCCCAATTAATGCCGCTCCTGGGGTTTTCTCTACCGGCAGAGACTCGCCGGTGAGCATCGATTCGTCTACCGTGCTGCGCCCCTCGATTACTACGCCATCGACAGGGATTTTTTCACCCGGGCGTACCAACAACACGTCTCCCACCACAACATCGTCCACAGCGATTTCGAGTTCAACCCCATCTCGAATGACCTTGGCTGTTTTGGCGCGTAATCCAACCAGTTTCTTAATCGCTTCACTGGTGCGCCCTTTGGCTCGCGCTTCTAAAAACTTACCCAAACGAATTAAAGTAATGATTACGGCGGCGGTTTCAAAATAAACATGCCCGCTTAACCAGCCAAAAGTGATTGGCAAAGAATAAAAATACGCCGCTGAAGAACCCATGGCGATTAACACATCCATGTTCGCGGAGTAATTTCGCAAAGATTTAAAAGCCCCAACATAATATTGCCAGCCGACATAAAACTGAACTGGGGTTGCTAACGCCAACATTAACCAGTTAAACCACCATTGCGCGTGGCGCATGCCAGCCATTTCTACATAAAACAAAGAAGGCAATAAACCAAAATCCATACTCATTGAAAGTAAAAACAAGGGTACGGTAAACAAAAGCCCAACCCATAAAAGATGTTTTTGTTGGTTTATTTCTTCTTCGCGGGCTTTTTGCTCAGCGTCTTCAGCGTCACCACCTAACTCAATTGCTTCAAACCCTGCCGCCAAAATCGCTCGGCGAATTTCTGCCTGAGTCAGAATGGTAGGCACATATTTCACTCGCGCTTTTTCAGTGGTAAAGGTAACGGTGGCTTCTAAGACACCTTCCAGTTTTAATATAGCTTTTTCAAGCCTGCGGGCATCGTTGTCATCAGCCAGCCGTTTAATTACCAAATCCGCTTCGCCGGTAGCCACACCATAACCAGCGCGGTTTACGCGGGCAATAATTTCTGGCAAACCCAAGCGAGCCGCATCAAAATCTACGGTGGCTCTTTCAGAAGAAAGGTTAACCACCGCCGCAGAAACCCCATCTAATTTTTTTAAATTCCGCTCTACAGTGGCAACACAATTGGCACAAGTCATGCCGGTTACGGGTAAAGTAAGTTGTTTTGTTTCAGACATTTGTTTCTACCTTTAAAAAACGTGCCGAGTATCTCACCCATTCCCGGGGAAAATACCCGGCACGCAGCAACGGGAAACTTTATTCGTTTCGAGTTTAGTGATTAATTAGATTGCAAAACCTGCAACTGGGTAATTAATTTCAGCCAGTAATGCCTTGATGGCATCTTCGCTGGCGGGGCTGTCAAAAACTATTTCGACTGCCTTAGTTTGCTCATCCGCCTTTACCATCTGCACGCCGCTTAATTCAGCTACTTCAGTTTGGATTGTATGAATACAATGCGCGCAAGAAATAGCAGGAACAGAATATTTAACAGTAGTCATCGGTCAATCTCCTTATTTTATTAATATTGAATAGATTTAATGAACGATTAATTTGCCGATCATTCCGGCTTCTTTATGCCCAACAACCGAACAATAAAAGGTATATTCGCCTGGCTCTAAGGCAGTAAACTCTATATATCCAGTTTCGCCGGATTTAACAGAAAGATGCAAAGCAGCCTTCGTATCAGACATATCATGACCAACGTGTTCGCTATCATGGCTAGAATCACTCATCATGATGGTCAGGTTCATTTTTTCAATAACAAAATCATGTTCTAGAACGCCTTCATTAACATAAACCAGCTTGACAGGCTGCCCTGCTTGTACTTCAAGTGTATCTACATCATAGGCAATGTCAGTGGCCGTAATGCGTAGTTCAGAAACGCCTTGGCTTTGACAAGCGGATAAAAACAGAACACCAATAAAAAACATTAAAACTTTATTCATTGCTAAGCATTCTCCTTAATTAAACTTTATTAGCCATTTCAAACACTTCAGAAATTTCCTTCAGCACACGCTCTCGCTCTTTCGGTTCATCCCCTTGAATGGCTGTAATAACACAAGAATTTAAGTGCTCTTCAAGAATATTTGAACTCACTTTATTTAAAGCCGATTCCACCGCCTGAATTTGACGAATCACATCAATGCAATATTCATCCGCTTCTACCATGCGAATGATGCCTCGTAAATGACCTTCAATTGTTTTTAATCTTCGAATGGTGCTTGGGTCTGTCATTTTTTCTCCTTGACCCCCCCCAGGGGGGTAGGGCTTCCCATATAATACAGCACCCCATGCAAGTTTGTCAATAGAATCAATATTAACAATTAGTAAGAGTTTTTTTCACTCTTGCTGGCTTCTTTGATAAAATACAAAGATTGGAGCAATAAGTATTTATGAACAAAATCGCCATCGTCACCGACACAGATTGCAGCCTACCCCTATCCATGACCAAACCGATGGGCATTTTTCAAGTGCCTATTATGGTTCACTTTGGAAATGAAGAATTTAAAGCCGTTTTTGATATTAACGACGCGCAAACCTTTGAAAGAATTGACCGAGAAAATAAGCTTGCCAAAACATCTGCCCCTACGCCAGAACAATTTGTGCGTGTTTTTAAACAAGCGCTCGACCAAGGGTATGAAAGTATTTTGTGCATTACCGTCAGCGCTGCCATCAGTGATACCTACCAATCTGCTGTCACCGCTTGCGAACAATTTCCGCGCACCGAAATTCGAGTAATTGATTCGAGGACGTTAACCTTGGTTCAAGGCATGATGGTATTAGCCGCAACTGAAGTAATAAATAAAGGCGGAACCATAGATCAAGCCATTGCTGCCGCTGAATCAACCCGAGAACGAAGCGATTTATTTGTCGCCTTATCCACCTTAAAATATCTCTCAATGTCTGGCCGCATTGGTTACTTAGCAGCAGGCATCGCCACCTTATTAGATTACAAACCCATTCTGTCAGTTCAAGATGGCAAACTTGAAATGCTTGAACGGGTTCGCACACAAAAAAGCGCCTGGGAAAGAATCATCGAATTGGCAGTAGAAAAAGCTGCCGGAAATAGCATTCAACGTTTAGGATTGGTACATGTCAACGCCCCTGAAGCAGCCCAAGAGGTAGAAGCCCAACTCCGCCAATTTTTGCTTTGCCCAGATGAAATCTTAATTGCAGAATTAAACCCCGGGCTATCTATCCATAGTGGCTCTGGCATGGTTGGCATTATTCTGGTCATTGAGTAAACAAAAATGAGCCTGCACCTTGGGCTCATTTTTGTTTTGCTTGAATTTAGCCAGTATTTTTTGTATAGTAAAGGCAATCTTTAGAAAAAAAGGAGCGATTATGACCCCAAACACCCCTGCCATGGAAGGTGAAGTTTACTATCCAAGCGCGGATATTGTTGCCAACGCCAACCTAAAAAACTGGGAAAAAACCGCGGAAGCTGCGCTGAAAGACCCTCAGGCATTTTGGGCTGCCGAAGCCGAAAACTTAGAGTGGTTTTCTAAATGGACCAAAGTATTAGACGACAGCAACGCCCCGTTTTTTAAATGGTTCGT
>CAYOGW010000018.1:0-32877 GCA_964403635.1 uncultured Anaerolineaceae bacterium
GTTAAACCAAAAGCAGACATGCCATAAATTAAACCAAAATTAATCGCCTTGGCATGGCGGCGCATATCTTTATTTACCTGCTCTAACGGAATGTTATAAATGGCCGCCGCGGTGGTAGCATGAATATCCTGCCCTTGCCGAAACGCTTCTAACATCGCGCCATCCCCAGCCATGTGCGCCACAATCCGCAATTCAATTTGAGAATAATCGACCGAAAGTAAAACATGGTCAGGCGCTGCAATAAACCCATTGCGCACACGCCTGCCAATTTCTGTGCGGGTAGGAATATTTTGCAAGTTTGGGTTATTCGAAGACAAACGCCCCGTCACAGAACCCGTTTGGCTAAAACTGGTATGAACCCGCCCCGTATTTGAATCAATCGCCAAGGGCAGCGTATCTACATAGGTTGAACGCAATTTAGATAGCTCGCGATACTCTAGCAACAAATCAATCACTTCGTGCTCGCCGCGTAACTCTTCCAATACATCTGCTGCTGTAGAAAAATGACCAGAGGATGTTTTGCGGCCACGGTCTGGCGGCGTCAGCTTGAGCCGTTCAAATAAAATGGAAGAAAGCTGCTGGGTAGAATTGATATTAAACGTAGTCCCTGCCAGCTGGTAAATTTCAATTTCTATCTCATTTAAACGGTTGGTTAATTCTTTAGAAAACTGCTCAAAAAACGCCAAATCCAACAACACACCATGTTTTTCCATTTCAGCCAAAACTGAAATTAACGGCATCTCCACATCTCTTAAAACACCCATTAAATTAACTTTTTCAAGTTCATCCTGCAAAACAGACATTAATTGCAACGTTCTCTCGGCATCGGCAGCGGCATAAGCAGCCACCGCTTCAATCGGCACTTCCGCCATGCTTAACTGGGTTTTCCCTTTTCCAATCAATTCTTCAATATTGGTCATCTCAATACCCAAACGTTCAGCAGACAACCCCTTCAAGCCTAAATTTCGCGAGTTTGGGTCTACTAACCACTCTGCTATCATCGTATCAAAACCAATCGGAGAAACTCGCAAACCAAAACGAGCCAGCACCAAATAATCATATTTGGCATTATGTGCAATTTTAGGAATAGTGGGATCTGTTAAGGGGCCGCGCAGCCCTTCCAGCACTTCCGCCAACGGAAGATTAATCCCGCTTAAATGGCCCACCGGAACATACCAGCCCGCGCCTGCCTCCGTTGCAAGAGAAATTCCCACCACCTCGGCTTGCATCTCTTGGGTAGATGTGGTTTCCGTATCAAAAGAAATCACTTTGGCTTTGGCTAAATCCTGAGCCAAAGCAGTTAATTTTTCAGTCGTGTCTACTATCGTTACCTGTAAGTCACTGCTTGCATTTAAGTTATAGGTTGGTGCAGATTGAGCAAACATCGAAATTTGCTCTCCTGCTCTGGGTGCTTTTTTAATCGGCTCTGCCACTGGCTTACCACTCACAATGGCCAGTTTATTCATTAATGTTTTAAATTCTAATTCCTTAAAAAAAGCTTCCGCTGTATCTGCATCAAAATTATTCGGGCGAGCCTGTTCTAAATCCAACGGCACATCTAAATCCGTTTTAATTAAAGCCAACGCGCGGCTCATATACGCCGCTTCTTTTTCTGCTTCTAATTTTGTACGAACAGTTTCTTTAATTTCACTTAAATGGCTATAAATATCATCCAAAGTCGCATATTGTTGAAAAAGTGCCTGAGCAGTTTTTTCTCCAACCCCTTTAACCCCAGGGATATTATCGGATTTATCACCAATGAGGGCTTTGTAATCCACTACCTGATGCGGTGGCACACCAAATTTATCAATCACATCTTGGTCGGTTACATAGTCTTTTGCATCCGCTAACTTGCCACCTTCAGGTAAATTAACAATAATATGGTCACCTACCAATTGCAGCAAATCTCTATCACCGGTAATAATCTTAACGCCAATGCCTTCGGCAGCCAGCCGCTTTGCAACAGACCCTAAAACATCATCGGCTTCAAAGCCTTCCATTTCTAAGCGTGGAATATTAAATACATCGACCAATTCGCGAATGCGATCCATTTGCGGGCGTAAATCATCGGGCATTTTGGCACGGGTTGCTTTATATTCTGGGAACATTTCATCTCGAAATGTTTTTCCAGTATCAAAAGCAACTGCCAAATAATCTGGCTTTTCTAGTTCTAAGACTCTTAATAAAACAGTGGCAAAACCATAAACGCCAGCGGTTGGCTCGCCTTTAGAGTTTTGCCAGCGCTGCCCTTGATAGGAAGACTGACTCAGAGCAAAGTACATACGGTAGGCCAAGGCATGGCCGTCAATTAAATAAAGTGTTTCAGGCATATTAATAATGTACCATAAAGAAGTGTTTAAAAGAAAGACGCAGGGCAACAAAAATACCCTGCGTCTTTAAAATTCCTTGTTTAATTAAGGCTTAATTACACCTTGGTGTTGGCGGGTCTGACGAATAAATTCCCTCACAATTTGTTGTGGGTGTGGCTGAGAACCGCCAATGATGAGATAGCCAGGCGCCCAAAAATCTCCTGATGGATTTTCTGTTTTAATTTGTGGAAAGTTCCCAAAAATTAATTCGGATGTTTGCTGACGAATAATCCGCATCACATAACCGGGCGCTGTTTGTGGTGGCACATTCACAATAAACTGCAAATAATCAGGGCGAACAGACATATGCTCTAAGCGCCAGCCAAAGGCAACACATATTTGTGGTACGCGGCTAGAAAGTCGCTCAGCTAAATCACCCGTTAAATAATGGTAATCAAAACGGGGTAAGAGTAAACAGGCATAAGACAAATGAAATTGAGCAGGAGAAACAGGCTCAAGCATAATTCGATGAGCAACTTCTGTAACCGATTGTGGTCTTGTACCAACAAGGCTTTGATCGGATTCTTTCTCTTGTCTGCGGGTTGCATGTACATCTTGCGCAGCAGAAACTCGGGTAACCTGTAAATCTTCTTCCTGTGTTTCTTGATCAAGTTCTGCCCCACTGCTTAATGGGGTTTTACTTACTCGTGTTTGTTCTAAAGAAGAAATATCATTTTTACGTAAAGAATTAAGTGGCATCGCGGGTGAACTTTCACGGCTAAACGCCGCCGAAGTAAATAAAGGCTGGCTAGGCGCTTGGTTTGTTAAATAACCCGCAGCCGGTGTTGTTTGATTTTCACGATTACCAGAATGTCCAGCAGAGAAAGGAGGTGGTACTTCTCCTAATAAATCTGCAATTGGAGGCAGGTCTTGGTCTAATTCGTTTTGCTCGTCATCCTCAGTTATTTGCGCAGAGGACAAACTCATTTGCCCCGTTTGGTCGGGAATTTCGGAAAGCGAGCGAACCAACGTACCCGCTTGAGAGCGTATTTTACTAAATGGAGTCTCTGCATCAAAAACCATAGCCAAAATCATCGATGCAGTTAATCGTTTGGCATATAGCATGTGTTGCGCTTCGGTTGCTTCTAAGCGAATGAAACGCATTAAATCTACTTGAGATTGTGTATCCCAATACTTATTAATGGAGCTTGCTAGTTCTTGTGCCGCTTCACGAGAAAGTTGACCGGCATAAGCCCATAATTCGGTATGATGCGTAATTAATGCCGCTTGAGAGGAAGATTCTAAAGTTAGGCGAGTTAAATGCCGAGCAGCTCGACCCACATCATTAAGCCAAGCCAATTCATTATCAGGTGCAAAGCGGTTATCGGGTTGGGTAGGTTGACTTGTACCGGAATACGTTGCGGGTGCGGCCTGAATCTCGTTAATTAATTTTTGCAATTCATCTTCATTAATTGGTTTCGTTAACGTTGCATAAACTGGTACTTCTTTAATATCTACCTTTTGACCTTCGCTAATCGCTAAAACAAATTGCATATCACGGCGAATTTGCCGCAATGCAATCCCAATATCTAATAGTGCAATTTGAGAATCTTCTAGCTCTGCATCGAGGAGAGTGATTTTAACATCAACACGATGAGCAAATTGCACGGCTTCAGAAAAATCTGAAGTAATAAAAACTTCCGCATCGGTTGGCAGAGCTTTACGAATGGCTGTACCAAAATTAGCCTGTGGTGTAACAATTAATAGGCGCAAACTCATACTTAAAACTATATCATGCTCATAAATGTCCGACAAGTGATTAAGTTGTTAATTTCATATCAAAAAAACACAAAAAATTGTCTGACAAACTTGATTTTGAAAGTTTTTTGTGCTATGTTTAGGCAATCTCAGCCCTACATTAAAGGAAATTTATGCATCGCGAACGTGTTTCAGATAACGTCTACTGGTTTCAAAGTGAAGTCTATGCCCAGGTGACGGCAGGGGTGATTACAGGCCCGCAATGGGCTGTTTTAATTGATACGCTGGCAACGCCGGATGAAACGTTAGCCATGCGAGAGTTTGTTGAACACGAATTGGGTTTACAAATTCGCTACATTATTAATACTCACTATCATGCCGACCACAGCTGGGGAAATTGTTTCTTCCCCGGCGCTACTGTTGTTTCACATGCGCTTTGTCGAAAACTTTTAGAAGAAAAAGGGATTCCGTCTCTTGAATCGGCAAAAAAACAAAACAACACGTTAAGACAAGTGAAAATTGTTTTACCGCATTTAACTTTTGAAAATGGTGATATGAATTTAAAAGTGGGGAAGAAGAATTTAGTTCTTTCTCCCGCCACCGGTCACAGCCCAGACGGCATATCCATCCTAGTAGAAGAGGACCGTATCCTTTTTGCTGGCGATGCCTTTATGCCCCTGCCCTATTTGGTAGACGGCAATATTGATGATATGACAGCCTCTATTAAACGGGTTGCAAAAATGGGCTTAGAAAATATTATTCAGGGCCATGGTGAAATTATTTTGCGCGGTGAAATTGACGCGGCGATTAAGGAAAACTTGGCTTATTTATCTGCCATTCGAAAAGCAGTTCGCTCAGCTTTAAAACGTAAAGAACCCTTAGAGTATTTAGACGAAGTGGGCATTGAAGAATGTGGCAAAAGCAGAGTCCATTTGGGCGGCCTTGCCGAAGCCCTACATTTTCGTAACTTACGCGCTTTGTATAAGCATATGCTTGAAAATAAAGACAGCCTTGAATCAGACGAATAAAAAACTGCCGCGATCGCGGCAGTTTTTTATTTATTAATTAAATTTTTATTCCACTTCTTGAATGGCTTCCGCCGCGCTTTTTTGTTCTTTGCTTGCTTTTAAGCGGCCATGCAAACTAATGCCAACCACGCGCTCGTTACCAGAAAAAAGTTTTTGAATATTGGGTCTTAACGCCCAAATTAATAAAATTAAAGAGGCAACGCCATACCAAACATCCAACCAATCTGCGCCGGGTTCACCCCAATAAGCCCTCAACGCAAATATCAACGTTGCAAAAAAACCAATACTCAAAGTGGTGATAGATGCATAACCAGCCGTAAAGAAAACCAAAGCTCCTAATGGCAAAATAATGAAAAAGGATGGCGACCAAAGCCCAATCGCTCCGCCTAAGGCAGGCGCACCACCAGCGCCTCCCCGCAAACGAACAAAACGTCCGGCTTCATTAAACTCCGGCAAAAAAGCGGAGTAGTTATGCCCAACGATGGCAGCCAAAGGAGCAAGAATGTGAATTAAATGATTGTCTGGGCTAAAGTATTGTGCAATCCAAGTGGCAACAACCCCTTTAAAAATATCCATTAACGCGGTGCCTAAACCAGCCCAAAAACCTGCTGCGCGCATGGCATTCGTTCCGCCAGTGCGACCGCTCTCCACTTGACGAATATCCTTGCCGGTTGCCATTCGAACAATAATCAAGCCAAACGGGATCGAGCCTAATAAATATCCTAATATAACCAAACCAAACTCTAGTAATAGTTGCATATCTCTTCTCCAATTTTTATGTGCACTATAAAAAACACAATAACTTTTAATAAGTTACAGCTACAATTTACAAAATCAACACAAGCAACGCCGCTCCCCAAAAGGCTAATAAACTTAATCCTGCTTCTGCCCATGTTCGTTGCGCCGAAGCATGTTCATAATAATTAATAGCAAAATTGGTTAAGCCGTAAAGCACCCCAACCAAAACCAAACTATATTGCAAGGATAACATAGGCCAATAATGAAAAGCTGCCGCCAGTTGAACACAAACAATGGCAATACCAGTTGCCCAAGCAAATTCCCAGCGGCCATACAAGCGTAAGTGAATGGCCCTTAAACTAACCAACCCGGCTGCTAAAAAGATAGCAGGAACAACAAAGATTAAACGGGCGCTGGTTAAAAATAAAACCACACCCAAAACAAAAAACAATACGTACGAAAGCGCAATTAAACCCGCTGAAGCTGCTGGATAACGCAAATCGGTTACATCCACGACCACATATTCTGCTATAAAAACCAAAAGTAATAATAACCCGCCTAAACCAAACATAAACCACCAAGCAGGCCCAATCGGAAAAGCATATAACGGCACACCAACTACCAGCGCAGTTAAGGCAGGGAGCAGCCAATGCTGCCAAGAATTGTTAGCACGAAATTGTGGGTGAGCTTGTACAAGCCACTCCATTCCCGTAGCGGTTAAACCAGCTGCCATTAATACCGCTGCCGCGGTTAAATTAAACGGCAAATTAATTAAAAAACCAGCCAAATTAATTTCTAGTGTAAAACTTTCTTGCTCAATTAACTGTGCCAAAGCATAAGCTAAAAGAACCACAGCTGTTAATACACTCAACCGATTAGGGTCTGGCAAATGTTGTTTTTCTAAATCCATCACTGCATTGTAATGGTCTCACAAGGCTCTGCCAAGAGGCCGGGCATTATATGCTTTCGAAATTCGAGCGAAAAGGAGCCTATGGTAAAATTAATCGATTATATGGAAATACAAAATTCTGACAGTTTCCCACAGCCCCCTGCCAGCATTCAAATTTTAGGGCAAGGCTTTAATATCGCCGCTAACAACGTCGCTATTATTTTGTTGCCAATATTTTTGGATGTTTTTCTTTGGCTTGGTCCGCGCATTAAAATTACCAATTTAATGCAGCCTATTCTGGCAGATATTCATCAATTAGAAACCAGCGGGCAAGCCATGCCCATGCCTACTGAAACCTTACTTGAATTTTGGAACGGTTTTAATTTACTTACTATTTTGCGCACCTTTCCTTTGGGCGTACCCAGTTTAATGGCGATTAACATCTCGAACGAAAGTCCCCTTGGCTTGCGTGCGGATTTTGAGGCAGATACGTGGCTGATGGTGCTTGCTGCAACAATTGGATTAATGGTTTTGGGTTGGGTCTTAGGCGCGCTGTATTACCGCCAAGTTTCACAAGTGACTCTTAATTATCAAAACAGCTTAACTCAAAATCTTATTCAAAGCGTTTTACTTTCTGGCACTTGGCACTTTGTAGCATTTATTGCCAGTTTACCTGTTTTACTGATTTTGGGAATTTTGCTGTTAATTAATGGCTTGTTAGCCAATATTGCTTATTTAATTCTTTTAGTCATTGTTCTATGGCTGGCTATTCCGGCGTTCTTCTCTGCACATGGGATTTTCTCCAAAGGGAATAACGCCTTCCAGTCCATTGTGCAAAGCTTTCGGTTAGCCCGCTATGGGTTACCTCCGCTTGGCTGGTTTATTCTTTTAGCTGTTGTTATTAGCCAAGGCATGGACGCCCTGTGGCGAATTCCCCCTGCTAACTCTTGGATGGCGCTGGTAGGAATTTTTGGACACGCTTTTATTTCGAGCAGTTTATTGGCAGCCAGTTTTATTTATTATTACGAAATGCACAATTGGATTGAACGTGCCGCTCAGTGGCTAAATTCTCAAGCTGCATCAAACGCTTAATTATTTTGGAGGTCTTTCGTGGCACAACCCGTAAATTATGATGCAACTAGCATTCAGGTTTTAGAAGGTCTTGAAGCTGTTCGCCGTCGCCCAGGCATGTATGTTGGCGGCACTGATTTAAAGGCTTTACACCATCTCGTTTACGAAGTGGTCGATAACTCTGTGGATGAGGCCTTAGCTGGCTCTTGTACACGGATTGATATTATTATTCATAAAGATAGCAGCGTTACAGTAGAAGATAACGGCCGTGGTATTCCGGTTGATATTCACCCTGAGAAGAAAATCCCTGCTTTAGAAGTCGTAATGACCACCTTGCACGCTGGCGGTAAATTTGGCGGCGGTGGGTATAAGGTTTCGGGCGGTTTACATGGCGTGGGTGTTAGCGCGGTGAATGCGCTTTCTGAATGGTGTAAAGTAGAAGTTCGCCGTAACGGTCAAGTTCATGGCCAAAATTATGAGCGCGGCATTCCTCAAGGGCCTGTTCAGGTGCTTGGGAAAGTGAAAGACGGCTTAACAGGCACACGCACAACCTTTAAGTTTGATCCCACCATTTTTAAAGATGATGTAGATTTTCGCTTTGAGACGCTTTCTCAACGTTTTAGAGAAATGGCTTTTGTAACACGCGGAATTACACTTTTCTTTTTAGATGAACGAAGCGGACGAGAATTAACCTTTTATTTTGAAGGCGGTATTACTTCATTTGTTCGTTATTTAAATCGCAACCGTGAAACCCTTCACCCTGTTGTTTATATGGAAAAAGAAGTAGACCATATCAGCGTTGAAGCGGCGATTCAATATACCGACGCCTATACTGAATCGGTCTATTCATTTGCAAACACCATTCATACCATTGATGGTGGTTCACACATGACTGGCTTGCGTTCTGCTTTAACCCGTGTGGTGAACGATTACGCCCGTAAAAGTGGTTTACTAAAAGATTCTGACCCCAATTTTACCGGCGATGACACACGAGAAGGCTTAACAGCCATTGTTAGCATTAAACACCCAGACCCACAGTTTGAAAGCCAAACCAAAGTTAAATTAATGAATCCAGAAGTTCAAACCATTGCCCAGCAAGTAATTGGCGAAGAGTTTGCAACTTTTCTTGAAGAAAACCCCCAAGCCGCACGTGCTATTATTCAAAAATGTCTCACTTCATCACGCGCACGCGATGCAGCCCGTAAAGCCCGAGATTTGGTCATTCGAAAATCTGCACTGGAAAGCCTAACCCTGCCCGGTAAACTAGCAGACTGTTCAGAAAAAGACTCGACCAAAACCGAAATGTACATCGTAGAAGGTGACTCGGCAGGTGGTTCTGCCAAACAAGGCCGCGACCGTCATTTTCAAGCTATTTTGCCATTGCGCGGTAAGATTTTAAACACCGAACGCGCCCGCCTCGATAAGATTTTAGGTAACAACGAAGTCAAGTCTTTGATATCCGCTCTAGGAACAGGCATCGGAGATGGTTTTGACCTAACCGGTTTACGCTATGGCCGCGTCATCATTATGACCGATGCTGACGTAGACGGCAGTCACATCCGCACTTTGTTACTAACCTTTTTCTTCCGCTATATGCCACAATTAATTGAAGGCGGGCATCTTTACATTGCGCAGCCTCCGTTATACCGGTTAGAATTTAAAAAACAGGCCCGCTATTTATATTCAGAAAATGAAAAAAATGAAGCCTTGAACGAATTAGGAAAAGACGGCGAAAAAGCAGGCTTACAGCGTTATAAGGGTCTCGGTGAGATGAATCCCGTTCAACTTTGGGAAACCACCATGAACCCTGCCAACCGCACACTATTATTGGTTACAGTAGAAGATGCAGCAGAAGCAGATAGAACCTTTGACATGTTAATGGGTGACGCGGTTGACCCTCGCCGCAAGTTTATTCAAACCCACGCCAAAAAAGTTCGCAATTTGGATATTTAATACTCAGGAACGGGGATGCGTATGGATAGAATCAAACGGCTTCTCCCAATTAAATTAAACTTCACTCAATTGGTGGTTTCTGCTTATCAGGTAATCGCCATTGCAGTTTTTATTTTGATTCCTTATTGGGCTTCCGGCTTTTTCCAATTACCCTTTTTAGGTGCTTTCTTAGAACATACGCTTGTCACCAATGGGGTCGGTCCGTCATCCTCACCCAACAATTGGCCGCTTCTTTCTGAAGGTCTGGGGTTTGGCAATCAGCTAGTCGAAATTGGTCTGGTAGATGCCAATGGCCTGATCGTAAACCCCATTAAACCGCAAAGCTACGAAGACCTAGAAAAATTCTTGCAAAATCGTTTTGCCGGAGAGAGTGTTCAAGTCACCTTTGCCCGCCAAGACAACATGCGGGTTTCCTACATAATCTCCCTCTCCCGATTTAATGCTAACGATCAGCTACAATTTTTTTATACGCCTTACCTGATTGGTTTAATTTACTTAGTCATCGGTTTATGGATTTTTGGTTTCCGTCGCACTGAAAGTGCAGGTCGCGCCTTTACCTTAATGGCAACCTCTGTTGCCCTTGTTTCAGGCGGGCTCTTTGATATTTATACAACCCACCATTTAACTTATCTGTGGTCACTGGCTGTCCCCCTTGTCGGAGCAACCTTCATTCACCTTAGCTCAGTCTTCCCACAAGAATCACGGCTTATTATGCGATACCCATTTTTGCGTTGGTTTGGGTATCCCATCGCCTTCATTCTCTTCGGGTTATATTCAGTGCCAACCTTATTTAATTTTAATATCCCCTTAGAATATGCCGTTGCTTGGCAAAACAGCTATGTATTTACGGGCCTTTCTGTCCTGTATTTCATTGGCACCATTTTATATCGCCGCTACAGCTCTAATTCTCCTGTGGTTCGGCAGCAAGCCAGAACCATATTAATTGGTACTCTTTTAGCCTTTGCACCCATTACCAGTTGGCTGCTTCTTTCACCCGTTCTATTTATCAAATTCGACCCTTATTTATTTTTTATTCCATTAATTCTCTTCCCATTAACAACCGGTTACACCGTTCTGCGTTACCGTTTGGTTCGCACCGATTATTTATTAGGACGCGGGTTACTCTATACCATTCTTTCTTTACTGGCTGTCGCTGGCTATGTACTGCTTACGATTGGATTAAGTATCATTTTTGGAACCGTACTCGCGCCCAATAACCCGCTCTTAATTGGCGCTACGGTTATCGTGGCGGTTTTACTTTTCAATCCGGTTCGCGTTCGCCTGCAAGAAATTATTGATACCATCTTCTTTCGGGGTGAACGCGCCCATGAAAGCCGATTAAAGTCTTTTGCAAGAGAATTAACTCGTTCCGTTAGCCAAGATGAAGTTATTAAAACGCTGCGTAGCCAAATTAGTGTTAGCCTTTTACCCAATCAGTTACATATTTATATCTATGACCCGGTAAACGGCCAGTACGTTTCTACACCCGATGAAACAGGCCGCCCTACCAGCGACCTACAGTTTCTAGAAAATAGTTCTGTTCCCAATACTTTAATTAACCAACGTGTACCCTTGTTTATGGATGACCGCCTGCTTCCCGCTGAGATATCTACCGAACGAGGCCGGTTGGCGCTGCTCGGGAGCCAGCTTTTTGTTCCTATGCCAGGGCGCGAACGTTTAATTGGCTGGATAGCCCTCGGAGAACGACTTTCCGGCGAAAATTATGCCAATCACGATATTTCATTTTTAGAATCATTAGGCAGTCAAGCGGCGGTCGCTTTAGAGCGGGCGCAGGTAGTCAATAACATGCAGCGCCGCGTGAACGAAATGAACGCGCTGGCTCGTATTTCTCAGGGTATTAATATCACCCTCGATTTCAATGACATTCTAGAATTAATTTATGCTCAAACCAGTCAAATCATCCCATTAAATGATTTACACCTAACTTTATATAACCGTAATAACCGCAGTTATGTTCACGCCTTTGCTGTGGAAGATGAAGAACGATTAACCAATAAAGAAAACATCCCACTTTCTGCAAAATCATCATTAGAGCAAGAAGTGATTATTGGGCGGCGTGTAATTATGACTCAAGATTATCAAATGCAGTGTCAAGCCATGGGTGTAACTTCACCGATTAAGGGCATTTATGCTTGGATGGCTGTGCCGTTAAACACCGGCAATGAAACACTTGGCGCGCTATCGGTTGCGTCACGAGATACCAGCATTACATACACCAATGTTCAAATGGACCTTTTGCAATCGATTGCAGACCAAGCGGCAGGCGCCATTGTAAAAGCCCGTTTATTACAAGAAACTGAACGCCGCGCGCAGCAATTAAGCATCCTTAATGTCATTACACGTCAATTAACTTCTACGCTAGACCTACAACCACTATTAAAAAGTATTCTCGAAAATGCAACCGAGATTTTAAATACAGAAGCCGGAAGTTTATTTTTAGTAGACCAGCAAACAGACGAATTAATCTTTGAAGTAACCGTAGGGCCTGTTGCTAGTAATTTAGTGGGGCAGCGCTTGCCCCCCGGCACTGGCTTTGTAGGGAAAGCGGTAGCCAGCCGAACACCGGTGATTATTAATGATGTGCAAGCAACTACCACCTGGAACCCCGACCAAGATGAGCAGACCGGGTTTATCACCCGTGCCATTTTGGCTGTACCCCTAGAAGTTAAAGATCGAGTCATTGGCATTATTGAAATTATTAACAAAAAAGACGGCACACCCTTTACCGAAGATGACCAAAACCTGCTTTCTGCCTTTGGCGGGCAAGCAGCCGTTGCTATTGAAAATGCCCGTTTATACACCTTAACTGACCAAGAACTAGCCGCCCGTGTAGAAGAATTAAGCGTTATGCAGCGCATTGACCGAGAATTAAATACCAGTTTAGAGCTAGACCGTGCCATGAACATTACGCTCGAGTGGGCGTTGCGGCAATCCGGTGCTGATGCAGGCTTAATTGGGTTTGTTCACGATAAAGGCGTAGAATTGGTTGCTCAACAAGGGCTAACAGAGCAATTAGCACTATACGAGAACGAATTAATTCCCAACACTCACCCTGCCTTTGAAGAAGTAATACAAAACGGACAGCCCCGCCGATTAAATGATGCCGAACGTGTGCTTTCTGGTTCTACCTTTTTACCCAATGCACACAGTCAAATTATTATTCCCATTCGCCGAGAAGCCAAAGTAATTGGCATCTTTTTACTTGAAACACTTCAAGCAGATGCCTTTGCATCCGATGCTTTAAACTTCCTTACCCGCCTTTCTGACCACGCAGCCATTGCCATTTCTAACGCTCAGCTATATGACGAAGTGCAAGCAGCCAACGTAGCCAAAAGCGAGTTTGTTTCCTTTGTTGCGCATGAACTAAAAAACCCAATGACCTCTATTAAAGGCTATTCCGAGCTGCTAGCCACTGGCGCGGTAGGGGCTATTTCAGAAATGCAGAGCAATTTTTTAACCACCATACGTTCTAACATCGAACGTATGAGAACCATTGTAGAAGACTTAAACGATGATTCTAAAATTGAAGCTGGTCGTATGCGCTTAGATTTTAAAGCCATCGACGTTCCAGACCTTATTGACGATGCCATTAAATCCATTCGCCGCCAAGTGGAAGACAAAAAACAAACCATCAATGTTAACGTACCCGCTAATTTACCCCCCGTTTGGGCTGATGTAACCCGCGTAAGCCAAGTGCTGGTTAATTTAATTAGTAACGCATTTAAATACACACCAGAAGGTGGCGTAATTACCGTAAGCGCAGAAAAAACCAAAAATATTTGGGACCCAGAAGGCGTGGACCAAGTGGTTCACATCTGGGTGCAAGATTCTGGCATTGGTATTGCCCCAGAAGACCAAAAGAAAATCTTCCAAAAATTCTTCCGTTCAGAAGATGAACAAGCGAGAAAATCCCCCGGCACCGGCTTAGGGCTTAACATCACACGCAGCTTGGTAGAAATGCAAGGTGGAAAAATTTGGTTCGATAGTGAATTTCGAAAGGGAACCACCTTCCACTTTACCGTACCGGTTTCAGAAAACTAAGGATTGATTCGATGACCATTTTTGCTGCCGTAGGACAAGCACAAGCAACCGACCCGCGTGAAGCTGGTTTAAAAGCCACCAACCAAGCGCTTAATCAACTTGGTGCTACAAGCCCGGCATTGGCCATTATTATTTCACCTTACCGTTACGAACCCCAATTGGTTATTAATGGGGTCTCCAGCATCCTTACAAATGTTCCACTCATTGGTTTTAGCTCTTTTGCTGGGTTAAGCCATTTGGGTTACTCACCAAACAGTGTCATAGTTGCTTTAATCGCCGGAGAAGACCTACAAGCCGAAACCCACTGGTTTTCTAACTATAGCCAAGCCAGTACCGAAGCAGCCATCCGTTTGCAACAACTATTAGGCTACGAACAAAAAACTGTTCAAAGCATCCTTGCCTTTGCAGACGGACTTAACGGCAGCGCTGAAGAGTTTTGCCAAACCCTCGCCGCCAACATTCCACTGCTCGGCGGCCTCGCATCCGCAGACCCCCAATCACACCAAAGTTATCAAATGGCTGGCACACAAACCGGCACAGGCGCAATGACCACAGCCTTTTTGCGTGGCGATTTTCAATTAGGAATTGGACATGATCACGGCTGGCAGCCAATCGGTGCTCATTTTCGGGTTACCCGCTCCAGAGGCTTTTGGCTGCGCACGCTGGATGGGCGTCCCGCATCTGAAACCTACGCACAACTCTTTGGGCACCCCGCCCGTGACTGGGCTTTTCCACCATTAAACTACACCACACGCATCTATCCATTAGGATTTGAAAAACCAAACTCTACCGAACTTATTATTAAATCTCCACTGCGGGTTGAAGCCGATGGCAGTTTTCGAATGAATGCTTCCATTCAGGATGGCAGTGATGGCTATTTAATGATGGGCAGCCCCAGCAGCTGCGAAAAAGCAGCCAAAGATGCAGCCCAAAAATCTTTAGACGCGCTGAAGGGTGCAAAACCCGCATTTGCACTTGTGCTGGTTGATTTAGCTTGGTCTATGCTCTTACAAGCAGAACCCGGCAGCGAAATTAAAGCCATACAAGAAGTTCTCGGTAACGATATTCCCATTATCGGCGGATACACTGTCGGGCAAATCATCCCTACCCCAGCCGGAGAAGAACACCCTCTATTTTTAAACCAAAACATTGTAGTGGCTACATTTGGCAACCTTGAAGAAAAATAAAAATTCCCCAATTAAAGCCATTAATCAGCACCTGTTATAATTAAATTGCTTTATCTTTAAAAAATCTGTTTACCCCAATGAGCCCTTTCTAATGAATTCTTCTGAAGACCAAGAACACGACGCCAACCTTAATCAACCCGAAGCGGATTCTTCTTCCAATCCGGCTTATGACCCTTCTGTAGAACAATTTCTTTCTCCAGATGAATCTTTAACGGGTCAAACCGAAAATAAACCAGCAAACAAATTAAATAAACAAAGTCAATCTTTAAGTGATATTGATATTGACCCTGAAACAGATTTTAATTTGCCAGATGACTTTCAACCTGTTCGGCCTGTAACCCCTCGCCGTAGAAGGCAGCGTAGCTTAATTATTCGTCCCAACGCAGATGAAATAGACGAACGGCTTGAAATGATTGCACGCCGCTCTACCCCAACTTTAGATTTTTTTGTTGCAGCAATGGCCGCGGGTGCGCTTTTAAGTATTGGTTATATCGTAGATGCACCCGCAATTTTATTAATGGGCATTTTAGCTTCACCAATCATATCTCCTTGGATTGGGGCGATGCTTAGCACCGCAGTAGGTGAAAGACGTTTTTTTGGAGAAACGATGGGCGGGTTCTTTACCGCTCTTATAATGGTTTTTATTATTGGTTTGTTAGGCGGTTTGGCTTCTCGAATATTTATGCCCCTTACGTTTAATCAGGCTTTTTTACATGCCCGCCTATGGTATCCAGATTTAATCCTTACCGCTTTAGGTACTTCAATTATTACCATTGCACTCATTCAATCTGAAGATAAGCCCATTTTGGCTAGCCTGATGTTGGCTTATAGTTTCTTTTTACCCGTCAGCGTGGCTGGCTTTGGGTTAGGCAATGGGGTAAGCGGGTTATTCCCAGAAGGTTTATTTGTATTTTTAGTCCATTTAGCAATTTCTAGCATTCTTGCCATTGCTATCTTCTTCTTTATGGGTTTTCGACCTTATACCACCACGGGTTATCTCATGGGTGGCATTACGATTGTTATTAGTTTAGCAATACTTTCTGGCTTTGCAGGGTTTGGCAATTTAATGAATAACCGCCCAGTGACTGCCGTTATTGTTGCTACACCTACAAATGAATCTGGGGAAACCAATCAGACCGAGGTAGCAGCCAGTTTATTGGCAACCGCTACGACCCAAGCCAGCCCAACTTTATTCCTATCAACCCCAACCCCTGAATTTACCCCTACGCCACTTATAGAACCAACACCCGTTTATGGCCGCATTGATTCAGACGGTGGAGGAACGGTTATTCGTAAAACGCCGGGCGGAACAGCCATTACAACCATTGAAAATGGCTATTTAGTAGAAATTTTGCCAGACCCACCCCAAACGGTAGATGGAACGGTTTGGGTACACGTCTTGGTTCAAACCACCTCACGAGATATAGACGGCTGGATTCAACTCTCTTTAATTGCTACTGCAACCCCAGCGCCTTAATTACTCATTCATTAAAATTCCACATTGGAGAATATTTAATGCCTATTCATTTTGGCACCGACGGCTGGCGAGCCGTTATTTCTGATAGTTTTACCTTTGGTAATTTGCGCATGGTTGCCCAAGCCATTGCTGATGCGATTGCTTCTGAACATTGGGACAAACACGAAGGCATTGACTCTCGTAAAGTTGTGATTGGCTTTGATACTCGTTTTTTGTCTGACCGTTATGCTGGCGAGGTAGCCCGCGTGATGGCGGCTAATGGGTTTACAGTTTTGCTTGCTCAATCTGATTCACCCACACCAGCTATTTCTTATGCTGTAAAGCACCACCAAGCGGCGGGCGGCATCATGATTACCGCTTCTCATAACGCGCCGCGCTACAACGGCGTTAAATTAAAAGCCGCTTACGGCGGGTCTGCTTTACCTGAGCAATGCCGCCGTGTTGAAGTGTATATTAACGACAATGAAGAACAAGCGCGTGGTCCTAATTTAATGGATTTCAAGAAGGCACGGGAAAACGGTTTAATTCAAAAATTTAACCCGCTGAGCGCTTACTTTGAACACTTAAAAACATTAATTAATACAGAAATTATTGCAGAGAACCCGCAACGATTTGTGGTCGATTCGATGTTTGGTTCTGGACGAGGAACCATCCGTGCATTTTTACATGGAACAGGTTGTGAAATTAACGAAATACGCGGAGAGATGAATCCTGGTTTTGGCGGCGTTCACCCAGAACCGATTGGCAAATATCTCTCTCCATTAACCAGCGCCATTGGGGCTGGCATGGGCAATTTTGGTCTTGCTACTGATGGTGATGCCGACCGCATCGGCGCGATGGATGAGCGCGGTATGTTTGTTGACCCGCACAAAATTATGGCTTTGGCGTTTAAATATTTAGTAGAGCAGCGTGGTTTGTCTGGTGCGGTTGTTCGCACCGTTTCTACTACCCGAATGATTGACCGCTTAGCGAAAAAATATGGCGTAGCCGTTTACGAAACGCCGGTAGGGTTTAATCACATTGCAGACCATATGATGAGTAAAGATGTTTTAATCGGCGGAGAAGAATCAGGCGGGATTTCGTTTAAAGGACACATCCCCGAAGGCGATGGCCCTTTAATGGGCTTATTATTGGTCGAGATGATTGCCCAAGCGCACAAACCGCTTAGCCAACTGGTTAATGAACTGCTAGAAGAAGTTGGCCCAGTTGAGTATGAACGAGCAGATTTGCGACTCTCACGACCGGTTGCAAAACAAGAAATGGCTGAACTATTAATTAATCAGGCGCCAACTAAAATTGGAGCACAAAAGGTTTCTGAAATTACCAGTTTAGATGGAGTGAAATACATCATGGCGGATGATTCTTGGCTGCTCATTCGACCATCAGGTACTGAACCAGTCTTAAGAGTTTATGCCGAAGGAAGAAACCCTGAGATGGTAAAAGATTTATTGGCGTTTGGTCAAAGAATCGCATCTGATATTGTTTAATAAAAAAGAGCCGGTAAAACCGGCTCTTTTTTATTATTGTAGAAATTAAGCACTATTGGCGTTTCTCAAACGGCGCGAAAAGAATATCACCATTACCAATATAACCGCCATCACAATTAATAGGGGTAAACCAACTTCATCTGCAAAACCTGTTTGAGATAAAGCGGTAGGCGTAGGCAAGAGCGTAGCAGTTAATTGAGCATTAACCAACTGTGTTTGTAAAGCTTCCACAGTTGCTGTTGCGGGGTCTGCTGTAGCAATGGAGCCTGGTGTTTCAGTAGCAAAAACAACCACCGGCGTAATCGTTGGGGTCGAAGTAAATATTTCTGTGGCTGTTGCGGTAGCTGTAAATAAAGCAGCTTCCTGCGTAAGTTGCTGAATGCTAGTCGCTTCTGCAAATAACGCCTGAGAAGTTGCCTCTGCGGAAAGTTGAGCTTCTTGTTGTCTTGGCAACACGAGCAAAGCATAAACTGCCATACAAGCAATAGATAATAAGACAATTCCGCCGAATACTATTGCAACAATCATAAAGGTTCGATTGTTCGAACCACCGCCTTCATCACCATCATCATCGTCAGAAAAATCTCCTCCGGAATTATCTTGGCCGAGAGTAGGATCTTCTTCTTCATCAAAAATAAATGTATTTGCCATAGCGCTTCTCCTCACTGAGTAAAGATAATTTTACCCTAGCACTTCCATGTTTGACAGCGGAACAATAATTTGTTTGCCGTTCTCTAAACGTACGTCTGCTGCTCGTGTTGAAATACCGTTTGGCAACAAGGTCATACCAGGTCTTAAATATTCTAATGTGCCCACTCGAGCCGATTCTGTTAAAAAATTAATTCTCACTTGCTGGCCCGGTGCAAAGGTTTCAATATCTCTTGGTTCTGGGGGTTCCTGAGAAACCGGCAAAGAAACAATTAATTCGGGGCGAGTTCCTAAAGCGCGGTCATACACTTCAGCATTTAGGATAACTTCTCGTTTTGTATTTGTCGATATTAATTTAAACAATTGAGCACCTAATGGACGTTTACCAAAGCCTTCCATCAAAATAATAGGATACGGCGCTTGGCTGGCTAAACCCATTAAAGCAGAAGACATGCTGGCTAAGACCAAACCACGTACCGGTAAATCGGCTGCATCTTTTAATACGGCGGCGTTTTCTACATGTCCGCCTAAAATAATTGAACCACGTAAACTTACATCTAATCGGTCAGCAGTTAGGGTCTCATCTGCTTTCTCCAGTAAACTAACCAATAATCCGCTATCTAGCTTTCCATTTCCCCAAAACCCTTGCAACAATGCCCCAAAAGCCCTAATTTCTGCACCGCGATCAGGGATTACTTTCGTTACGGTACCAACCAAACCTGCTTTTAACTCAAACAAGTGGCCGCCCGATTCTAAAACCACCTTACCACCGCCAGTAATTACAACCCGACCTGCGGTTGGAGAATATGCCTCGCGGTTCAAAACACCGCCCGTTTCAGCTAAAACATCTCCCTTAGCAATTTTTTGACCACGCTTTACTTTAATAAATGGATCTGCTTTTTCAGCAGGTAAACGCAGCATCTCAGCCACATCAATGATTGAATGCTTACGATTAATAGCTGTTTCTGCAATGACATCCGTTGCGGTTACTTTTTGACCAATTTGAACCAAAACACGACCCGCCGAAGGTAATAAACGAGTACGGGTTATCGTTGTTAATGGCAAAATGTGAGTAATTGGCGCTAGCATTTTAATCTCCCAATGTTGCAAGCCAACGCTTCATTAATTCGCGGCTTTTATCACGTTCTACCGGCAATCGTAACGGGCGACCACGCGCATCAATTACAACACCAAAAGAACTACCAATCACATCCAGTTCACAGGCGCGTCCGGGACCAAGCCCAACATCTGTACGCCCCATTGGGCGTAATTCTAATCGGGCGGTTTGGCCCGCTTGTAAAGCCAACGCTTGCAAAGCACCCATCTTAATTTGGGTTTCCATTTGCGAACCGTCTTGCCGCGTCATTTTAACTTTTAAAATAGGCGTGCCATAATTTGTATCACTCACTGGTGAAATAACCGTAGCCAAATAACTTAATGCACCAGAATTAATCACCTGAATGGGCAATAAGCTATTAATTTCTGCAACTCCACCAAGCATAGATAATATATTATTTTGATCTAGCGCAAGGGTTGTAATGCCGGAAGGCTGCAAACCATCCAACAAAATGAGTAATTTTTGCGCCTGCGTTGGAGCTTCGGTAATAACCGCGCCAGAAGCAAAAATTGGTTCAAATGCTGGTAAAACCCCTATGCCCGAGCGGCGAGAAACAGGCAATCGAGAGGCAGTAGCCCGAGCGGTTAATTGTAAAAGATGGCGGGCTAAGCCCTGTTCGATGGCTAATTCTTCTGCCGTAGCGGGTACATAAGCAGGGAAAATTGATTTTTGTGCTAAATAATCACGCAAGACTTCATCAGAAACATCTTCAATCACCCAACGAGCAATTTCATCGATGGAAGTGTAACGTAACAACCCAGCCAGCGATTCACCCAAACCAAATTGTGGAAATACATTTAATAACAAATCTCCATCAAACGAAACGCCCATAGAAGCCGAGCCAGCTCCTAAATCTACGCTCAAAACTCCTTTATCCGCGTCATAATAACGCGCTAAAAAGCGAATCATCCGCCCTTGCCCAAAAGAAGACGGAATTAAATGTCCGCCTGTCAACATGCGAATTTCTTCAACTTCTGGCATTTGTCGAGCTCGTACACCGACCACCAAACGAGAAAGTTCTTGTTGAGCAGGAGAAAGATCTTCCATTTCTGGCAATGGGCGGATATTAGAGCTGACTGCAATTTGTGCTGTAATCCCTTTAAGAGAGTTCTCTATTTCTTTGGCTAATGCCTGATTTCCAGCAAATAGTACAGAAGGCCGTTTTTCTTCTGGCATTAAATAAGAAGCCAAACCAATTAACTCAACCATTTTTTCAACTGTTTGAGTAGCACCGCCATCAGTACCGCCTGCGATTAATACAAGGTCGGGCATCCATCGTAATACAGCATCTACTTGCTCTTCGGGTCGGCGCGTATCGTTCATACTAAACGTTTCAACAATACGCGCATAGGTTGTTTGAGCCAAACTTTGCACGCTGCGCAGAGAGACTTCTGGCAAAACACCCACTACTGCCGTTTTAATTACAGGTCCAGCAGAAATTGTGGCAACAAAGTGATCGACACCCATCCCATCTGGCTGAGAAGGGACAATTAAACGGCCATCGCTATCTATTAATGATTTGCCAATTAAAGCCTGTAATGCTTGTATGGCAGACTGCACCCCAACCAATACATTTTTAACAGGTGCTACAGAAGTTGTTGGAGATTGGCCCAAAGCAATAAAACGATACTTACCTTCGACAACATCAAAATAAGCGGCTCTCGTATTAACAGAGCCGATATCTACAGCGAGCAGTGAGTTACCTTCAATTAATGAAATAGGCATGGGCGTTTAAAATAGGGTTGAGAAAAAAGTAAGAATAAATTGAACTCGGTCCACAAGCGCCGCCAAAGCAGAAGAAAAAACGCCCGCAAATAAAACACCGAGGGTTATTGCAATAAATAATTGCCCAACAAAAGCAATAACAAGCATAAACCAACCTCTTTGGCCTGTTTCACGCGATTTTGCACTCACGCCAAATTGAAAAAATGCCAACGCCGTAATTGTCCCAAGTGCTACCATCCCCGCTTCAATTAATTTCTCAATAAAAAACGGAGATGCTGCCAATTCTTGAAAGTTGAACAAATCAATAGTTGCCATTGTTTGCGGTACCAAAGTTCCTAAGACTGCACCGCCAATAGCCACCGCCGCACCGATGCCGACAAATATCGCCACCACGGGGCGGCTTATCCCTTGTAAACGAGGAAACAACCGTAAAAGTAAGAAAAATGACAAAATAAACGGAGTTACAAGTAATATACGGTCTGTATTACTGCCTTGCAACATTGGCAAAATCATCTGGTTTACAATCACTTGCCGCCAAACAACCGAAATAACGTAACCAGCCGCCAAACCAACAAAAACATGTACGGCTAACCGGAATAATGGATTATCGCCAATTAAATAGCTTAAAACCATAATCGTAAATAAAAAGCCTAATAAACCGGTAATAAACTCGGTCGAAATCATCGTTAACCCTCAAAATCCTGTTGTTTTTGGTTGCGGGTTCGCAATGCCATCAAAATACCCCATAACGAACCAACCGCTATCATCACTTCTACTACAACCAGCAAATAACCATAAGTATCCCACTGATGACGAGCCTGACCAAAGCGGCCGTTGGCAGTATCATACGCTAAACCCCCAGCCAAACCTGTAACCAACCCCTGTAACTGACCCGAGTCGTAATAAGGGCGAATCATTGGTTCGGCTTGAGCGCTAACCGCCATGAGCATCGGTTTACCAGCCATCTTCGGCTGGGCTTGTTCTACCCACAAACGGGCATCATCAGGGTTATCACTAAAGACAACGACTACAGAAAAATCTTCTAAAGTCTCAACCCCTTTTAATACCTGTAAATCCCATAAATTTCCATAAAACTCATCATATTCCAGCGCTTGTCTTGGGTTATTCGCAAAAACCAAAACACCCGAAGAACCGCCAGGTAAATATCCTAAATCTACATACTCGTTTCCAAAGGTGTAAGTATTCTGAGAATTAAGCTCATTTAAAATTCGGGAAGCCATAAAAGGCCCAGTGGCTGATGTAGAAACAAAAACAAGCCGCGCATCTCGATTCATTAAATGATTTGTAATCGGCACCACCAATGATTCCATCTCACCTGCCGAACCAGGCTGATAATCAAACACCAATAAAACCGGCGCAGCGCTCGGCAAAGCATTAACAGTGTTAATAAAAGTAGCAGTATCATCGGTTAATGCAGGAGAGGGCAAACTCACACTACCCAATAAAGAGATAACAAAAGCTGTCAACAATAATATTGCTGAAACCGTCCAACGTAACGGTCTAATAGTAACCGCAGACTCTTTTTCTGGCAGCAGGCTAGGCTCTGTTTCAGACGCAATAATCTGTTCAAGCAAAGCCGCCTGAGCTTGTTGCGTTTCATCTGCTTGTAATTTAATCGAGTAAACACGTGGTTTTCGAACTTCTAAAATACCTTGCTGAAAAGGCAATACATTTTGTAAACCCGCCAATGGCCCTTTCTCTTCGACGACTGATTGAAATTCATCCAAACCAGACTGCGAGGCGGCCGATTCAACTGGCCGCATGGCTTGCACCCAAGAAGGCAAATTGGCACGCGCAATATCCGCGTCATCCCCTTGCGGTTGATTAATTAATGTTTTCCCAGAATCACTCTCTTGCGGAGCAAAGCTTGAAAGCCAATCGGGCATATCGTCCATAGATAAAGTCGAATCAAAACCCCCAGCATTCGGCATGCCTGATTCTGCAAAAACGGGTGCAGAAAAATCTGCATCGGTTTGATTTAATTCCGTAGAAGCATTTCTTAAATCATCAAATGGATCTTCAGAAACAACATCATTTTGTTCGATTGCATTCATTAAAGCGGGCTCACCCGCGGTTGATTCTTCAAAAGAAGAAAATGGATTCTGCGCTGAACCGTTTTCAACAGCATCCACTTCAGACAATACACCCATACCCGCACTGGCTGATTGCAGCCCAGACAACCAGTCCGGCGTTTCAGCATCAGTAGAGGATATATCAACTTCTCCCAAGGTTCCTGTGCCAAATGGCTTGGCTGTAAAAGCCGTTGTATCAGCACTAAAAACAGCTGGGGTTGTTTGGGTTGACTCTTGTTCTGCCGTGGCCAACCAATCTGGCATTGCTTCTTCATTTTCTGTTTGGGATGTTTCAGTAACAGGGGTTAAGTTAGTTAACCAATCAGAATCACTGGTGGGATTAATAGCTGCTGGACTTTCAGGTATCGAATCACTTGGCAAACTGGTAGACAACCAATCAGGTAAATCTTCATTCGCTGAATTGTTGTTTTCTGTTGTTTCTACTGTTTGTGTGTTGTCATTTAAATTTGTTAACCAATCCGAATCATCCGCAGCGATTACCGGTTTGCTTTCTTGCGGCGCTGGCTCACTTTGCATGGTAGATAACCAGTCTGGCAAATCACCATCCAGTTGAGAATCGTTTTGGGATGAAGATTCTGGCTGGGGGGAGTCTGCCGGAAGGGTTTCATTACCAAGGTTTGCAAGCCAATCTCCGGCTGTATCGGCTTGCGTATTGATTAATGGTTCATCTGCACTGGCAGGAGTTAACGCACTACCACCCATCTCGTTAAGCCAATCCGGCAAATCTCCACTGATTGGGGTTTCTTGGCTGGCTTCGGGCTGGTCAAAAGTAGTTGGAGGATTATTTTGCTGATCAGATTGAGCCTGTAATGAGGAGAGCCAGTCTGGGCTTTCAAGGGTTTGTGGTTCATCTGTGGGTTCTGTTTTTTCTTCAGCAAAGCCCCAATCCATTTCGTTGGTTTGCGCTTTGGTTTCGTTTGGTTCTTCTACTGCTGTAGGCAACACAGGAGAAATGGCTGGTTGCGCGGTTTCTGCTGGTTGTTCTGTGCGAAGGCTGCTCATCCAATCGGGTAGTTCTTCATCGCCGTCACCGTTGGTTTGCATTAATCCTGCCAATAAGTCGGTTGGTTCTTCTTTTTGCGGTTCGGTTGAAATATCTTTGAGAAAATCGGGCAAATCATCTGCTGAAGCGATTGGTGAAGCTTCGGTTTCAAAAGTAAAGTTATCGTCTGCAGCGCTGTCAATTGGGCTGTTGTCGTCTGTTTCACCGGCGTCAAAAGTAACTTCTTCACCACCTAAGCCTTCTTCGCGGGCATCTCTGAGCCAGCCGGGCAATGTTCGCTCTAATTCGCTGGTATCTTTTTTGGTTGGGATTTCTCCCGGTTTAATAGGGTCTAGCGGAGCGGTTAATGGTTTAAGACGTGCGCCGCAATGTTCGCAGACATCGAGTTGGTCTGAGTTATTTTTTGCGCACATTGGGCAGCGAATTTCGGCCATTACTTACCTCCAAATGGCCGGTCTGCCCCAAGCAATATGCGCAAACCCGTTGTAAGAATTCCTGAAGAAACACCAATTAAAATTCCACGGGCGCCGCCTGCTGCCAATACCTGAGCAATGTAAGAGCGTAAGTCTGAAATAATTGGCAAATAACCAATATAAGGCCAAGGCGCCAAGCCCATTAAAATAAATAATGCAGTAGCAATAAAGACAATTGAAGAAAGTTCTAGGCGTTGTCTTAATAAACGCATGCTTGCGACAACCAAAGTAACAGATAAAACAGCCATTAAACTAACTTCTACGGGAATTAAAATGCCATTAAGCATTACGTTTTGCAAAGGCTCTAAAGCAGGAACTATGCCTAAAATTAAAGCAATGAGCATAAAAACCAAAAGAACAAGGCTATAAATAGAGCCCGGTTCTCGTTTTCTAATTTTTTTTGTATGTGTAGTAAATAAATTAAAAATACCAATTAATACAGCAACCCCAGCTAATAATACAGCCCAATCTACTAATAATATGCGAAAGCCAGCTAACGCAGGAATAGGGATAAAAGTGCCCAGTAGAACTATGGTACCGGCGCTGATTGCTAAAATAGTATTAAATGCGTTTCCTATGCGGTTCATCATAGCAGCCCCAAAAACTTTAATACTGCCCCGGCTACAATCGATAAAATAACCAGCCATCTTAAAACATCTTGTACACGCAAACTAGCAGCATGGAACGACCCAGCTTGGGTATAAGCGCCCGCTGCAAATAATTCTTCTCCAATTAATGGAGAGGGCGAAACCGCGTATAAAACCGCTTGCGCCGGTAATTGACTGCTGGCTGCAACAAGCGCCGCGCCTTGTCTTTCTGCGGCTTCAGTTAACAAACCAATTTCAACACCAATATCCCCCATCACCACAGCAGATGAAACCTGCTCATCTCTAAGTGAAGGGATGACCCCCGCGACATAAGAAAAAGGGGTTAAACCAGCCAAACGACTGTTGGTGCTTTCAAATGGGATATCCCCTGCCACGCTTTCGTGCGCGGCGCGCAAGGTTTCTTGAGAAACAATATTAAGAAATGCATTACCAGTTGTAGCCACTGGCGGACGGTCACTCAGCGAGGTTACTTCTCCTAAACGGCGAAGAAGGCTTAGGCTGGCAAAGGCGGCGGCGCCAAAGGGTGTTAATAAACTTCCGCGCCCCAAAGAAACATGTAAGCGGGTTCCGTCTTCTACCACCAAACCAATCGCCCGTTGAACACGCATAAAACCAGAAATTTTTCTAAATGAAAAAGCGCTGCGACGGTGCAAGAATACAAAAATTACCAAAAAAATGGCAGCAAATACAACAATTGCAAGAGAAATTAATTCAACTATAGTCACGGATTAAATCCTCGTAAGTATGAAACAAATAAATGTGATTTTTCGTGATTTTCGAGAATTTCAACAAGAGCCTGTACTTGGTTTTGGCGCGTCTCTGGTAAAAAAGGCTGACCGATTAATAACAGTTGAGCGCCAAAGAAATTTAAAGGGCCTGCCGCTTCTAACCACCACGCGACCAAGGTGGTTAATTCTTTTTTATGTAACATTTCAGCCCAATTAAACCAAAGTTCCTGCGGCGACATCATATAACATGAGTATAGCATAAGACAATCCGCAGGGATAAATTTAGAATAAATAACCTATAAAGGATTTTTAATGAAATAAAAGGGCAGAACCAACCTGCTGAATCTATGAAATAGTATAATGAAAAGCGATTAATTAATAACCTTGGAGGCAACATGAGCGAACGAAAAATTCGTGTTTTGGTAGCAAAACCCGGCTTAGATGGGCACGATCGCGGCGCAAAAGTAGTAGCCCGCGCATTACGAGACGCAGGCATGGAGGTCATTTATACCGGTTTAAGACAAACCCCAGAAATGATAGCCGAAGCCGCTTTGCAAGAAGATGTGGATATTGTTGGTTTATCTATTTTATCGGGCGCGCACATGGCGCTTGCACCACGCATAATTGAACTGTTGAAAAATAATGGGCAAGAAAACGTAAAAATTTTCATTGGCGGAATTATCCCCGACGATGATATACCACGCCTTAAAGAAATTGGTGTACACGCTGTATATGGCCCAGGCGCTACCACCGATCAAATCGTTACCGATATTCATACAGCAGTCCCATCGACAGGTTAAGCAACATGGATTTCGTTCAAGCCACATTAGATGGCAACCGGCTAGCCCTAGCTCGCCTGCTTACCGAAGTAGAAAATGGTTCAGAAACAGGGGCGAAAGCCTTAGATCAATTATTTGCGCATACCGGTAAAGCTCATTTAATCGGTGTCACTGGCGCGCCCGGCACCGGAAAATCTTCTTTGGTTAATCAGTTGGCCTTGCACTACCGCAAACAAAATAAAAAAGTGGCCATTGTCGCGGTTGATCCTTCTAGCCCTTTTACTGGCGGCGCCGTGCTGGGTGACCGAGTGCGTATGCGCGACCTTTCTGGCGATACGGGCATTTTTATCCGCTCTATGGCTACCCGCGGTTCGTTGGGCGGTTTAGCGCGCAGCACCGCAGGCATGGTACAAGTTTTTGACGCGGCTGGTTTTGAGATAGTCATTATTGAAACCGTAGGCGCGGGGCAAGCCGAAGTAGATATTGCCCGCCTAGCCCACAGCACCCTTGTAGTAGAAGCGCCAGGGCTTGGAGACGAAATTCAGGCCATTAAAGCCGGTATTATGGAAATTGCAGATATTTTAGTGATTAACAAAGCAGACCGCCCAGGTGTAGAGAATACCGAACGCGCGCTGAAAAATAACCTCGAGCTGGCTCACCCCGTAGCACGGATATTCCGTCATCACGGAGAAAATATGCCGCTGACAGCCAAACCCGAACCAACCATCCAAGGTAACACCACCATGTGGATTCCGCCTGTGCAACGCACCATCGCCACAGACGGCACTGGCTTGCCAGAATTAATTACATGCTTGGAAAAACATCTACTCCATCTTAAAAACACCGGCGGCTGGGAAGAACGAGAAAAAGCCCGCCTGCTCACAGAATTTAATCTCCAAATTAAAGAAGCCTTGGTTTCTCATTTGCATGCCAATTTACCGGCTCATCTGTTTGAAGAAACTCTCGAACAAATTTATAGCCGCCAAAATTCGCCACGAGAAGCTGCAAACATCTTGCTTTCACACACCCCTTTTACTCAATAACCAACAGGAATAATCCATGCCCCATTCAACACTTCATGATATGAAAGTTTACGGCGGAATTAAACTATATGCCGGAACAGGCTCTCCAGAATTAGCCCAACGCATCGCAGATTACATCGGTGAGCCATTATGCGGGCGAGATATTATTCAATTTCCCAACGAAAATTTATTCGTCAAACTACATTCCAGTGTTCGCGGACAAGACGTCTATGTCATCCAAACCACCTCCGCGCCGGTGCACCGCAACATCATGGAATTATTAATTATGCTGCAAACCCTCAAACTCGATTCAGCCGCCCGTATTACAGCGGTTATCCCCTACTTAGCCTATGGCCGCTCAGACAAAAAAGACCAGCCGCGTGTACCCATTACCGCCCGCCTCATGGCCGATATGATTGAAGCGGCAGGCGCAGATCGCTACATGTTAATTGACCCCCACGCTGGGCAAGTACAAGGATTCTTCTCTGTTCCCGGAGATGTTTTAACCGCTTTTAGACTAGTAACCGAACATTTAATTAAATTAAGACCCACCATGAAAGACCCCGTTGTCGTGACAGTAGATTTAGGCTTTGCCAAAAAAGGGCGAAATATCGCAGCCGATATTGATGCTCCAATAGCCTTTATTGAAAAACGAAGAACTGCCAACGATGCCAAAGCACAAGCCCTAAGCCTTATTGGTGAAGTAGATGACCGAGATGTTGTACTCGTAGATGACGAAATTGATACCGGCGGCTCTATTGTTCAAGCGGTCAACCTTGTTAAAGAGCGAGGCGCAAGAAACGTATATGTAGTTTGTATTCACCCCATCTTTTCTGCCAATGCCATAGAGCGTTTAGCCGCCCTGCCTATTACCCAACTTATCACCACCGACACGGTTCCCATCCCGCCAGAAAAAGCAGCCTTACTAAAAGACCGGTTAGCAATTATCTCTATTTCACCACTGCTTGGAGAAGTGATTGTACGGGCGCACGAAGGTCGCTCTGTTGGAGAAATGTTCAACGAGTAAGCATCCCTCTCCCTTATGCCCGAACTTCCTGAAGTTGAAACCATAGCCAACCATATTGCCCCCGCTTTATTAAACCGGCAAGTTGTTGGCGCGCACCTATACTGGCATAAAACACTCGCCACCCCAACCGAAAAAGAATTTTTAAAACGCATTTCCCAGCAAACCATTCTCAAGGTAGGCAGGCGTGCGAAATATATTCATCTTCAACTTTCAGAAGACCACTTGCTTATTCACCTGCGCATGAGCGGAGATTTATTAATTAAACAACCCCAAGCCCAAGTGGAGAAACACGACCGATTAATTCTTACATTAGATAACCAATCCACACTGGTATTTAACGATACGCGCAAGTTCGGCAGAGTGTGGTTAACCGAAAAACCCGAAACAATATTGGGGCAGTTAGGCCCAGAACCGTTTGACCCTGCCTTCACCGCGCAAAGCCTGTATCAAAAATTGCAAAACAAACACCGCCAATTAAAGCCCCTGCTGCTAGACCAAACCTTTTTAGCTGGGCTTGGCAACATCTATACAGATGAAGCCTTACATCTCTCAGGCTTGCACCCTTTACGAAATTCAGATACGATTAATGAGAAAGAAGCCGAAAAACTGCACCAAGCCATTCAGGTAATCTTGCAAATGGGCATTAATAACAATGGCGCCAGTATCGATTGGGTCTACCGCGGCGGCGGCTTCCAAAACCTTTTTCGCGCTTACGGGCGCACAGGTCAGCCTTGCCCGGTTTGCCAAACACCCATTCAAAAAACCAGCATTGGTCAGCGCGGCACTCATTTTTGTCCAAATTGTCAGGTCTTATAAATTAATTATGGAAAATATTTCTCAATACTTTAATACCACTACTATTATTTTTCTCGTTGTCGGGGCAATATTAGGCTATCTTTTTGGTTTAATTGATAGCTGGGTCACCAAGGGTATTCAAAAAAAGAACGAAGAAAAACCAGAACCCGAAGTCATTATTAAAGACATTCCAGGCGTGTTACGCGTTAAAGTAGAAGAAGGTCACACCAAAGTAGAAGTAGATGGGATTACCCTATCTCCCGCAACCATGACGCCTGATCAACGGGCGCGCTTGGTAAACATCATCGTGCAGATTCGCCCTTGGATTGACGGAAAAACGGCTTCAGCCCAGCCCGCTGCTCCTGCCCCAAAAGCCGCCGCACCGGCTGCCGCCCCCGCACCTGTTTCCCTTACCCCAAGCCCATCCACCTCTGCCGTAGAACCCCCCAAAATGAACTTAGCCAAAAGCGCTGCCGCGTTAATTAAACCGCTGCCCACCGCAGCCGAACCCCCTAAACCAACCACCATCATTGGCATGATTGATGAAGTATTACAAGAAAAATTACTAACCAGCCCGCTGAAAGATTCATTGATTAAATTAGAAGAGGGGCGTTTAGGCGAAGTAATTGTTGTAGTAGGTGATAAAAAATTTGACGGCGTAGATGCTGTGCCAGATGAAGCGGTTCAAAAAATTATCCGCGAAGCCATTGCCGAGTGGAATGCCAGCCAGTAATTAAAATAAAAACTTCTCTTTGCAGAGAAGTTTTTATTTTAATTAAGCTACTTTTCTACCTTGCGGTTTCTCACGCTGAATATTAAACGCGTGTTCTAAGGCTTCTTGAACAGAACGCGCTTCTACCACTTCAATGCCGTTCGGCCATTCTTCGGCTTTCCGTAAGCGCTTTGGCACAATCGCCATTTTAAAACCTAACTTAGCGGCCTCACGTAAACGCACCGGCATTTGGCCCGGTAAGCGAAGTTCACCCGCCAAGCCAATTTCACCAATTAAGACACAATCGGCCCGTACCGGTAAATCTTTCATCGAGGATGTTACAGCCGCCGCAATCGCTAAATCGGCAGCGGGTTCGTCAATTTTCATGCCGCCTACAACATTCACAAAAATATCTTGCTCTACTAATTTAATACCCATACGGCGGGTTAACACTGCCGCAATCATTAACAAACGGTTGTAATCTACTCCGTTTGGGGTACGGCGAGCATTGCCAAACTGTGTAGGAGATGTTAACCCCTGCATTTCAATTAAGAGCGGGCGTGTTCCTTCCATCGTAACGGCGATAGCCGAGCCAGAAGCATTAATCATGCGTTCTGCCAAAAATGCTTCAGATGGGTTGGTCACTTCAGCCAAACCCCGTTCTCGCATTTCAAAAACACCTACTTCAGCGGTGGCCCCAAAGCGATTTTTAACCGAGCGCAACAATCTATATGCCTGAAAACGGTCCCCTTCTAAGTACAAAACTGTATCTACAATATGTTCTAAAACACGCGGTCCGGCAATTGTCCCTTCTTTGGTGACATGCCCAATAATAAACACACTCACCCCAGAAGATTTTGCCAACTCGCGCAGTTGAGAAGAACTCTCTCGCACTTGCGAAACCGAACCCGCGCTGGATTCAAGCTCAGACATATACACCGTTTGAATCGAATCAATAATTAATAAATCTGGTTTAATTTCTCGCACAAACTCTAAAATAGTATGCAAGTTGGTTTCGGTAACCAAATATAGCCCTTCGGGATATTTACCCGCTTTTTCTGTTAAACGGTCTGCCCGCATTTTAATTTGCCGTTCCGATTCTTCTCCCGAGACATAAAGCACCCGTTTTTTATCTGCCATTGCCAAGGTCATTTGCAGCATAAGGGTGCTCTTGCCAATACCCGGGTCACCACTCACCAATACAATCGAGCCGGGTACAATGCCGCCACCCAAAACCCGAGAAAACTCTCCAATTGGCACCGCAATACGCTCGTCTGCATCCACATTAATATCACCCAAACGGCGCGGGGTGGTTCGGTTACTTAAACCGCGGGTCGCATTGGGGCTTTTGGCTGCGGGGGCATCTTGTACCACTTCTTCTACCATGCTATTAAACGAGCCGCATTGCGGGCATTTACCCATGTAAGAAGCTGAAACACGATTGCACTGTTGACAAACATAACGGGAGTATGATTTTGGCATATTAAACCTCGTTGGCAGAGTATAACAGAATTTATGTTCTGTCATTAAATATTAATTTGTTGCAGAAAGCCCGCTTCCCTTGTATAGTACAGTTAATTAAATAAAGAGGATGTTTCATGCTAGAAAACTGGAATTTAATTATCATCGGGATATCCGCTCTCGCGGCGGGAGCGGTTAACGCCCTGGCCGGTGGCGGCACACTCATCACTTTCCCAGTGCTGACAGCGCTTGGCATTCCGGCTGTATCTGCCAATGTCACCAACACGGTAGCGCTTTTACCCGGTTATTTTGGGGCTACAGTGGCTCAATTAAAAGATTTGCAAAACCAAAAAACACGTTTGTGGTTTGTTATTCCATCTTGTTTAATCGGTGGGCTAATAGGCGGCGTGTTGCTATTAAACACTGGCGAAAAAGTATTTCGTCAACTGGTTCCCTTTTTAATTTTAGCTGCGTCACTTTTACTGGCTTTTCAAGAATCTCTTCGAGCATGGTTAATTAAACGAGCGGTAGAAAAAGGCAAAGGGCAGCCCGCCGAGGGCTTGGCAGCCATCCCTATCAGTTTGGCAGCCATTTATGGCGGATACTTTGGTGCGGGTTTAAGCGTCATTGTCTTGGCGGTGCTTGGCATCTCCCTTGATGATAATTTGACCCGTCTTAACGCGTTAAAACAATTGGTTTCTTTTAC
>CAYOGW010000019.1:0-9527 GCA_964403635.1 uncultured Anaerolineaceae bacterium
CAGAAGAACAAGCCAATGTAGAGCCCACTGATGAAGGTCCTTCTATTTCGGATGTGTTATTGGCCTCGCCAGTTGCCAGCCAAGAGATTGTTTTAATTAACCCAACCAGCGTGGAAGAAATTGCCACTGAAAACTTAGAAAATATTGAAGCCACTCCCAGTGAAACGGCTACCCTTTTTGTGCTGCCTGCAAACTTGCGATTAACCATATCTGTCCGTGAAAGAACCTTTTTAAGAATTACAACAGATGGAAAAGTAGTACAAGAAGCCCGCTTTGCTGCCGGAAGTGTATTAACAATTGATGCCGATGAACGGATTGAAGTGCTAACCGGAGACGGCGCCGCCGTTCAAATCATCTTTAATCAGTTAGACTTTGGTATTATGGGAAACCCCGGCGAAGTTGTGAACCGTATTTATACAGTGGATGGACCCCAAACACCCACTCCTACCGCCAGCCCGCCCCCAAGCCGAACCCCGCGTGTGACCATTACACCGACCAGCACGCCTACCCCTACCCCGATTGGTGAATAACTTATGAACAAAAAAACATTCCATCTTGTTTCGCTCGGCTGTGCCAAAAACACAGTCGATTCAGATTCAATGGCTCAACTTCTATTTAATGATGGTTATAAAGCCGTGGATAAACCGTCACAGGCGGGTGTATTAATTGTTAATACCTGCGGGTTCATCGGCCCGGCTAAAGAAGAATCCTATTCCGTCTTAAAAGAATTAGCCGGAGAAAAGCGCAACGACCAACTACTAATCGCGGCGGGCTGCTTAACCCAGCGCTATGGGGTAGAAGTAGCGAATAAAGTTCCCGGCATAGACGGCATACTCGGCACCCGTCGTTGGATGGATATTGTGCAAGTGGTTCGCCAATTACGCAAAACCCCCCACCCCGAACCCTTTTATCACCTGCCAGAAGCCCCAACCGTTGGAACAGACGAAAAAAACGCCTTGCGCATCTCTGTCGCAGGCACCAGCGCTTATGTCAAAATTGCAGATGGCTGCCGCCGCCCCTGTGCTTTCTGTGCTATTCCATTAATTAAGGGAACAGCGGTGAGCCGCCCCATTAATACCATCGTAGCCGAAGCGCAAAAACTCCGCGATTCAGGCGTGCGTGAATTAGTTTTAATCGCCCAAGACACCACAGATTTTGGCCACGATTTAGGTATGAAAGATGGTTTGGCTCAATTATTAGAACAATTAACTGTACAAGTGCCAGATATGGATTGGATTCGAGTCATGTATGCCTACCCGGGTTATGTCACCGACCGCATGATTGATGTCATGGCTTCTAATCAACAAATTGTGCCTTATTTAGATATGCCCCTGCAACACGCTCACCCCAAAACTTTATACCGTATGCGCCGCCCCTCCAACATCGAGTGGGTTTATAAAACCTTAGATAAAATGAGAACCGCCTTCGCAGACAAGCCGCAACGCTTAGCCATTCGCACGACATTTATTGTTGGCTACCCGGGCGAAACAGAAGAAGAATTTGAAACCTTAATGCAGTTCATTGAAGATATTCGCTTTGACCGAGTGGGCGCATTTAAATTCTCTTTTGAACCTGGCACCACCAGTGAACCGCTGGGTGATGATGTTCCTGCTGAAGTGAAAGACGAACGCTGGAATCGATTAATGGAGCGGCAGCAAAACATCTCGCTGCAAATTAATCAATCGTATGTTGGTAAGACTCTGGATGTATTAGTAGAAGGTTACAACGATGGTATTTCAGTCGGGCGCTCTTACCGAGATGCCCCAGAAATTGACGGATTGGTCTTTGTAGAAGGGGAACTTCCCTTGGGCGAACTTGTTCCCATCCGCATTACTGGCGGAATGACCTACGACTTAACCGGTGTACCCGCGGGATTAAATTTAATTAACCTATAAATAAAAAGAAGGCTGCTAATAAAAGCAGCCTTCTTTTTATTTAACCAACTAAGGTGTGGGCGTTTCGGTTGGAACACCTTCAACCGTTGGCGTAATTAACGTCAGCGGGTCGATGGTGGGGGTCGGCGGGTTACACTCTAAATTTAAATCACTGACTTTTTTAGCGTATGCCGAATCTTGGCTGATTTGGAAAGACTGAAAATAGAAACGCAAGGCTTCACAGCGATCCCGCTGGTTGGGCTTTTCGTAGTAAATATCCCCTTGTTTCAGCAATGCGATTCGTAAACGTTCACCAACTGTAACATTGGATGAATCTCTCAAATTGGGTGCAAAAGTATACACTTGGCTAAAATAATTAATCGCCTCGCCCCAATTCACATCCCAAAAGGAAAGACCGATTAAATATAAACGTGAAAAACTTCGTAGGCCATCAGCGTAACCATCTAACGGGCCAAAACGCTGCGCCAAAGTTAAGTCGTATATTCCACCTTCTAAACTGGTCGTTTGAGCATAAGCACCTGTACCCAATATCTTCGAAACGCCACGATTTCGTAAAGCGGAGTAGTAAAAACCATCAATTTGGGCGGTGCGGAAGTTCGGATCTGTTTTACGAAGGCTATCTAAGGTCGCCAAAGCGCCGTCCCAGTCTTGGCTGGCCATTAGCTGCTGAATTTGATTAAAAATAGCTTCTTGCCCGCGCAAATCGGGTGTGGGGGTAATGGTTGGGGTTGGCGTGATGGTCGGGGTTGGGGTAATAGCCATTTGCAAAATTATTTTGGTTAACATTTCAGTTGAACCCGGATAATTCGCGTCTTGCTTAATGACATATTCCACGCGCTGGCGGGCAACATCAAAACGGCCTGCGTCAAAATCTTGTTGAGCAAAGGTCATTTGTTCGCTGAGCACACCGCCCACTTGAGTTGATTCAGCCGCGACACGGTTTTGAATCCCAATGCCATAACCGCCTAAAATACCAAGCAGGATTACGCCGAGCATAATTAATAGGACGACCCAAAATGGGGATTTCTTTTGATTGATTGTTGTAGGTTGTGTATCAGACATGGCGAATATTATACTCCATCCTTAAAATCGAAAAATTAAGCGCGCTTCAGACCAGACCAGCGCCAAAGCGGTGAAACCACCCAAAGCCATCCCCGCCAAAGCGGTGATGTAGCCCGGCCCAGGCAGAAAAACAGCCAACCCGTAAGCGATACTTCCACCTAAAACAGCCGCGAACAAACCTTTGCCAATCGCCGTTAAAACTTTAATCTCTGGCGCTCCTTTGCGATTAAGCCAAATGAACAAAATAACGGCTTCCACGCTAATGGAGATTTCGGCTAAGGCGATGGCAGGCGCGCCAACTTGCGGGAAATAAATAATTCCAACCATGGCAATGACAAAATAAATAACCATGCGAATTAAAATTCCAAAAAATGGAACCCAAGGCTCTTTCCGCGCATAAAAAGCGCGCACGAGGGTTTCTTGCACGGCATAGCCTGCCAACAAAAACAAGTAAATACGAGACGTTAATGTCAGCAGTTCAGTTCCAGCCGCATCAAAGCCAAAAGCCACCGCAATTAATGGGCGCAAGCCAGCCGCCATCACCGCCGCCACTGGAATTGTTAAAGCCAGCATCACACGCAAAGCTTTTTCCATTGTTTCTGAAAAGGTTTTCCAGTCTTTTTGAGCGGCTTGGGCAGCCAACGTGGGCAATAAAGCGGTGGCAATAGCCGTACCAAACAAGGTTTCTGGCACTTGCATAATCATCCAGCCGTAGGTTAACGAAGAAACCGCCCCCACTTGGTCTAATCGCGAAGCAAAATTATCTCGCGCGATAAACATTAATTGAATGCCAAACATGGTTAACAAGCGAGGCGCTATCAGCCGCAGGGCTTCTAAGAAACCGGAATCACGGATGTCGAGAGAAGGAGTCCAGCGGAATTGATATTTAATTAACGCGGGTATTTGAATGCCCAAATGCAAGGCTGCACCCAAAATCACCCCATAAACCAAACCGTGTACCCCAAAACCAAAGGCTGGCAAGCTAATGCCGCCAAACGAATATGGCTCGGTTGGAGAGAAAATTAACGCGCCAATAATCATACCCACGTTATAAAGGGTCGGCGCGAGCGCTGGCAAAATAAAATGTTGGTTAGCCTGCAAGCCCGCCATGACCAAACCAGAAACTGAGAAGATTAAAGTGGCAATTAAATTCAGCCGCATTAAATCGGCAACCAAGGTTTGCTGTTCAATGCCAAAACCAGGGGCAATACCGATTTCGGCTTGTACCAATTGGGTTGCAAAAATGGCAATAAACACCGCTAAAATAGCAGTCGCAGAGAAAGCCACATTCGCCACCCGAGAGAATAAATCCCACGCGGCCTGACGACCTTTCAGCGTAAGATATTCGGTTAATAATGGAATAAAGGCCATTGCCAACGCGCCGCCAGAAATGAGCGCAAACAATAAATCGGGCAGGTTATTGGCAATATTAAAGGCGTCTAACTCTACCGACAATCGAAACTGGCGGGCGATAATAATAGAACGGGCAAAAGCCAACACTTTATCAAGCGCGAAGAAAAGCCCCAGCATTAAGGAAGTTCGGGTTAAATGAGAGAGTTTGTTCACTAAAGAGTACCTTTCAATGTACCGCCATCTACGGGCAGCATGACACCGGTCATATAACTGGCTGCCGGAGAAACCAAAAAGACAGCGGCTTTGGCAAACTCTTGCGGGCTAGCCATGCGGTTAAATACACTTTCTTTCATTTGTTTCGCCATTTCTTCATCTGCAGTGGTTTGATTAACCTCGGCGCGGGCAGATAAAATTTCGCCAACCCGTTCGGTTTCTGTCCAGCCCGGCAAAATAGAATTAAACCGAATCCCCTGCCCGCCTAGCTCTAAGGCTAGTGATTTGGTTAAGCCAATCGTAGCCAACCGCAAACTGTTCGAAAAAGTTAAATTAGGAATAGGCTGTTTAACAGAATACGAAGTAACGGTTAAAACACTCGCCGCCGCAGAATGTTTAAGAAAAGGCAACGCCGCCTTAATTAACCAGACATTGCTTAAAAAAGTTAAATCAACCGCTTTTCGCCAAGCGGCTTCATCTAGTTTTTCAAACGCGCCTGAGGGCGGCCCGCCCGCATTGCAGATTAATATATCTAAGCCGCCCATTAAACCAGCCGCTTCCTGAACCATTTCAGTCGTAGCTTCTGGCTGGCTTACATCGGCTGCCACACCATAGACTTTGTTTCCGGTTTCTAGGCTCATTTTTTCGGCAGCTTCACGAATACTTTCTTCATTTCGGCTATTAATTGTAACCATACACCCTTCAGCCGCTAATAAAGCCGCCGCCGCGTAGCCCAAACCGCGTGAGGCCGCAGTCACCAAGGCGCGTTTTCCATTTAACTCTAAATCCATTCTTACTCCCTATTCTTTAAGAAATTAATTCTATTTTGCTGTCCCACACATCGCCATGCGGCCAATGCGCCTCTGCCCAGCGGATTACTTGCTCTAAAGCGCTTTGTAAAAAAGCCGAATCGTTTCCGAGCATGGCACAGCCAATAACCGCTTGCGCGTGCACATCTTGTTTATCCAACTCGGCTACCGAGCAATTAAACTCACGGCGCAAACGGTGCATAAAAGGCTTAATTAAGCCGCGCTTCTCTTTTAATGAAGAACAACCGTTTAAATGCAACTGTAAAATTAACAAGGCAACCATAGGGTATTTTTCAAACCAAAAATATACTTTAATTTAGCCAAATGAAGATTACAATTTAAAACATGGACTCAACTCAACGCTTTAATCAAACGCTCGACTGGCTGTATAGTTTTGTCGATTATAGTCTCAAACATAGTTCCGAACTTGCCAAAGCCGAATTTAATCTTGACCGCATGTTTCAACTTTTAAAATTACTCGGCAACCCGCAAAACAGCTATCCTTGTATTCATATTGCTGGAACTAAAGGCAAAGGCTCTATCTCTGCTTTTTGCGCTTCCGCTTTGCAAGCGGGCGGCTACACCACCGGCTTATATACCTCGCCGCACCTGCAGGATTACAGCGAAAGAATCCAAGTTAACGGGCAGCCCATCACTCATGACGAATTAAGCGATTTGGTAGATGAAATTAAACCAGCCGTGGCTCAAGTACAAAAACTAACCACCTTCGAAATCACCACCGCGCTTGGCTTTCTCTATTTTGCTCGCAAAAATGTCAACGCCGCCGTCATCGAAGTCGGTTTGGGCGGGCGGCTGGATGCCACCAACGTCATCACCCCCGCCGTCTCGGTCATCAGCGCCCTCTCGTACGACCACACCGCCGTGCTTGGCAACACCCTCACTTTAATCGCTGGTGAAAAAGCAGGCATTATTAAAGAAGGAATACCGGTTGTCTCTGCGCCGCAAAAAGAAGAAGCCTTAACTGTTTTGGAAGAAGTGGCTGCCCGCCGCCAAACCAGCTTAACTTTAATTGGCAGAGATTTAACCGCCAAAGCAACTAAACACTCGCTGATGGGGCAGCAGCTGACTCTCTCAGCCCATGGCTTGCCCGCCGTTTCATTAACCATTCCCTTGTTGGGAACCCATCAAGTTGAAAACGCCGCCACCGCTTACGCCGCTTTAATTAAAAGCGGTTTAAAACTAAACGAAACCGATATGCAAAAAGGGTTTGCCAAGACCCAATGGCCCTGCCGCTTTGAAATTGCCCGCCAAGACCCGCCGCTAATCTTTGATTCGGCGCACAACGAAGACTCGTTTTTAAGATTAAATGAGACCTTGCAAGAGTATTTTCCACAGCACAAAATTACTTTAATTTTAGGCGTTTCAGAAGACAAACACCTAGCAGAAATGATTAATATCATCGCGCCGCGATTAAATATCTTGTTGGCTACCCGCGCAGACCACCCGCGCGCGTTGGAAGTAGAGAAAATTATCGAAACGGCCACAAAGGCTGGGGTGCGGGCAGAAGCGGTGCAACCTGTTTCAGCGGCGTTAGTTCGCGCGTTAGAAATCTCCGCGCAAGAGAACAGTCTCATCTTATCTGCCGGTAGCATGTTTGTTACTGCTGAGGTGAAAACAGCCTGGCAAAAACTTAATTAAAGTGGGGTACAATGCTTGGCCGCCTCGGAAACCCGCCTTGGCGTATTTTTGTGGCAAAATTAGCTTAATGAAGCTTGTTTAAAGGTGTTGTATGAATGAAGAAGACTGGTTAGAAGACGAAAATTTTGACTCAACGCTCTCGCAGCGGACGCAAGAGCTGTACCGTGTGACCAACCACACCCCCGACGAAAATGGGATTATTGAAGCGCTTGCCTTGCCCATGCGGGATGTCATTGTGATGCCGCACATGGTTTCGCCTATTTTTGTGGATAATGAAACCGCTTTAATTACGCTGCAGTCTGCTCACGAACGCTACCAAACGGTGATTGGCATTACCCAGCGCGACCCAGACCAAGAAAACCCCAAAGCGCTAGACTTTTTGGCGGTGGGTGTAGAGTTGGCGGTGGGGCGTTTAATTTCGATGCCCGATGGAGCCAGCTCGGCCTTGGTGCAAGGGCGGCGGCGGGTAGAAATTATCGAATTTACCCGTATTTCACCTGTGATTAAAGTGAAAGCGCGGGTAATTGACGAGCCGCGCAAAGCCGATAAAGCCACCCAAGCGTTAATGCGCTCGGTGGTGAGCCAATTTGAACAAATTGTGCAATTAAACCGCTCCATCCCTGAGGAAGCCCACCTATTTGCTTTAAACATCAGCGAACCGGGCTGGTTAGCCGACATGATTACCACCTCGCTGGCGTTAGAGTTTGACGAACGCAAAGCGATGTTGCTCTTAAACAATCCCACGGCTCGTTTAAAACGGTTGAGTGAATTGCTTGCCAACGAAATTGATGTGTTGGAGTTGGAAGATGAAATTCATAACCGTGTGCAGTCTGAAGTGGATAAAAGCCAACGCGAATTTTATTTGCGCGAGCAATTAAAGCAAATTCAAAACGAACTAGGCGAAGGCGATGTGTGGACCCGAGATGTTTCAGAATTACGCCAAAAATTAGAAGCAGCCAACCTGCCCGAAGAAGCCAAAAAAGTTGCTTTTAAAGAACTAGAGCGGTTAACTCAAATGCCGCCGATGGCGCCCGAAGTGGGCATCATCCGCACCTATGTAGAGTGGATTATTGACCTGCCGTGGGATGTTCATACCGCCGATAATTTGGATGTCAGCAACGCCGCCAAGGTGCTCGATGCCGACCATTTTGGCTTACAAAAAGCCAAAGATCGTATTTTAGAGTATATTGCTGTGCGTTCTTTGAAACCAAAGAAAGAACGTCAGCCGATTTTATGTTTTGTTGGCCCGCCCGGCACCGGCAAAACCTCGCTGGGACGTTCGATTGCAGATGCCTTAGGGCGTAAGTTTGTGCGTCTTTCGTTGGGCGGCGTGCGCGATGAAGCCGAAATTCGCGGACATCGCCGAACCTATATCGGCGCTTTGCCCGGGCGGATAATTCAAACCATGAAGCGGGCTGGCAGCAATAACCCGCTTTTTATGCTGGATGAAATTGACAAATTGGGCAACGATTTTCGCGGCGATCCTTCATCCGCTTTGCTAGAAGTGCTTGACCCCGAACAAAACAATACCTTTAGCGACCATTATTTAGAAATCCCCTTTGACCTTTCGAAGGCAATGTTTGTTACCACCGCCAACAGCTTGGGCAGCATTCCGCCCGCCCTGTTAGACCGCTTAGAAGTAATTGAATTCCCAGGCTACATTGAAGAAGAAAAAATGGCGATCGCCGACCGCTATTTAATTCCCCGACAAATGGAAGAAAACGGTATGGACGAAAGCGGCTTGCGCTTTTCCGCCGCTTCGATGCAGCGTATTATTCGCGAATATACCTACGAAGCCGGTGTGCGTAATTTAGAACGTGAAATCGCGCATGTGATTCGGAAAGCCGCCCGCTTAAAAGCAGAAAAGAAAGACTTCCCCACCATTGTGACCCCCAATTTAGTGGAGAAGTTTCTCGGTCCGCCCCAGTATTTTCAGACCGAAGCCGAACGCCAAGACGAAATGGGTGTGGCAACCGGCTTGGCATGGACAGAAAACGGCGGCGAAATTATGGCCATCGAAGTCAGCCTGCTAGAAGGCAAAGGCTCGATGCAAATTACCGGTCAAGTGGGTGATGTAATGCAAGAAAGCGCTCAAGCCGCCTTAACTTACATTAAATCGCGCGCCCAACTGCTTAATATCGATGCTGAAATTTTTGACAAACTGGATATCCACTTGCATTTACCCGAAGGCGGCATTCCCAAAGACGGACCTTCTGCCGGAATTACCTTGTGCACAGCGCTCGTTTCGGCTTTTACTGGCCGCCGCGTATTTAAAGATGTGGCAATGACCGGTGAAATCACCTTGCGCGGCAGGGTTTTAATCATCGGCGGTCTGCGAGAGAAAATTCTCGCTGCCCACCGCGCCGGATTAAAAGTCATCATGATTCCCGAGAAAAACACCAAAGACTTGGTCGATTTACCCAAGCGGGTGCGCACCGACCTAAAAATTGTGCCGGTCGCTCACATGGACCAAGTGCTCGAAATTGCCCTCGAAGCGCAGCCTTCACTTGAGCCTGTCCGTCCGCGCCGCCGTGAA
>CAYOGW010000019.1:9627-31007 GCA_964403635.1 uncultured Anaerolineaceae bacterium
AATTGCCCTCGAAGCGCAGCCTTCACTTGAGCCTGTCCGTCCGCGCCGCCGTGAAACCACAGAAGAACTCGAACAAGAAGACGAGTAAAAAATCTCTTTCCACGAAGACCACCAAGAAAAGCTTAATTAAAAAAAAACCTTCGTGCTCCTTCGTGTACTTCGTGGTAAAAGGTTTAATACTTTAAAGCTTAAACCCCTTAACCACGACGGTCACGAAGCTCACAACGAAAACCTTAATTAAAAACCTTCATGTCCCTTTGTGTACTTCGTGGTAAAAGGTTTAATTCTTTAAAGCTTAAACCCCTTAACCACGACGGTCACGAAGCTCACAACGGAAACCTTAATTAATAAAACCTTCGTGTCCGCCTGCCCCCGTCTTTTGGGGGTAATGGTTAATTGTTTTAATTAAATAGTTTGCTTCCGTTTGCCATTGTGCTACTATAAAAGCGGAGGCAGCCATGACCCAAAAACTCAAAGGCAAAGTCGTATTAATCACCGGTGCATCCTCCGGTTTCGGGCAAGATGCCGCGCGTTTATTCGCGCATGAAGGCGCTTCGGTTGTGCTAGCCGCCCGCCGCATAGACCGTATGCAAGCCCAAGTGGAAAGCCTGCACAACGAAGGCTACGAAGCCATGGCTACCCCGGTAGATGTAACCAACCGTGCCGATGTTGACAACATGGTTAAAAGCGTCATCGAAATTTATGAACGCATTGATATTCTCTTTAATAACGCTGGTTTTGGTCGCCTTAATTTCCTTGAAGATTTTTCACCCGAACGGGATATTGAAACCTTAATTGATGTTAATTTAATTGGCTTAATTCAAGTCACGCGCGCCGTGTTACCGCACATGCTCGCCCAAAAAAGCGGACACATTATTAATATGTCTTCGATGGCGGGTTGGATAGCCACCCCCACTTACACCGTCTATGCCGCCACCAAGTTTGGCGTGCGCGGCTTCACCGATGCCCTGCGCCGAGAAGTCACTCCGCTGGGCATTCACGTTTCTGGCGTGTACCCGGGTCCTTCTATTACAGAGTTTGGCGAACACTTGGGTGATAGCAAAATTCTGCCAAAAATTAAATTACCCCATTGGGTTTATATGAGCAGTGACTATGTGGCTTCTCAGGTTGTACGCCTCGCTAGTTCCCCGCGCCGAGAATTAATCCTACCCTGGTGGTTTATCCCCATTATCTGGCTAGACAGGGCTTTCCCCTCGATTAGTGATTGGATTCAAAGCGCGTACATCACCCGTTTTCGAAAGTGATTTAATTAAAGAATATTAAAAGTGGAAGGTGCTAAAATAGAGACCTTCCACTTTTAATTTCAGCCATAGGAGCAATGCATGTACAGCGCCCGCCTCGAAAAAACGAAACAAGCCATTAAAACTGCCGGTTTAGATGCGATAGTACTTAACCCCGGTCAGACCCTCAGCTATGTCAGCGGATTAAATTTTCACCTGATGGAACGACCAACCCTCATGTTTTTTACTGCAAGCGGTGAACCGCTTTTAATTTTGGCAGAGCTTGAGCGATTAAAAGCTGAAAAACTCGAATACAAAACCACCACACTGGCTTACGGCGAAAACCCTGCCAGTTGGAATGAAACTTTTGAAAAAGCGATTAAAACCTTGGGCTTAGACGGCCAGAAAATCGGCATTGAACCGCGCTGTTTGCGCCTGCTCGAATACGAATATATCCGCTCAGCCGCGCCTAACGCCACCTTCCCAGATGCGTCTGAAGCGCTCGCATCGCTGCGTATTTGCAAAGATGCCAGCGAAATTGCCCACATGCGCAAAGCGGTAGAGATTGCTCAAAACGCGCTCGAAGCCGCGCTGAAATCGGTCAAAATTGGCATGACCGAAAAAGAACTCGCCGCAGAATTGCTCGTTCAATTGCTGCGGCATGGCTCTTCACCCGAAATGCCTTTTAGCCCCATCGTCTCCAGCGGACCCAACAGCGCCAACCCGCACGCTTCACCCAGTGATAGAAAGCTACAAGTGGGAGATTTACTGGTGATCGACTGGGGCGCGGGCTACGAAGGCTATATTTCAGACCTAACCCGCACTTTTGCCATCGGCAAAGTGGATGCCGAATACGAAAAGATTCATCAAATTGTGCAACAAGCCAACGCCGCCGGAAGGGCCGCTGGCAAGCCCGGCGCGCCTTGTTCCGCGGTGGATGTAGCCGCCCGAACGGTTATCGAACAGGCGGGCTATGGCCAATATTTCACCCATCGCACGGGGCATGGCATCGGCATGGAAGGCCACGAGGAGCCTTATATGCGCGGCGACAACCAAAAATTATTGCAAGTGGGCATGGCTTATACCGTCGAGCCGGGCATTTATTTACCCGGTCGTAACGGTGTGCGCATTGAAGACAACATGATCGTGACCGAAATCGGCTGCGAAAGCTTAAGCAACATGCCGCGCGAGATTCGTGTTTTAGGTTAATTGAATGAAACTGGTAGAGCTGGCTTACTTCACACAAGATGTTGCCGCCATGCGTGATTTTTACCAAAAGCTATTTGGTACAACGCCGGTAGCCGAATCGACAGATATGGCGATATTTTTGCATAACGAGGTTAAGCTGTTTATCCATAAAACCTATCCAATCGAAGGCAATGATTTACCGCCCGAAAACCATTCCGCGTATGAAGTAGCCAATGTGGATGAAACCTGCCAGCGCTTAGCCCGCCAAGGGCTATTCATCGAAATTGCCCCCGCCGATTATTACTGGGGGCGTTCGGCTTACCTGCGCGACCCAGACGGTCATTTAATAGAAATTAATCAGCCGCAAAAGGACACTTAAATGAGAACTTATTGCGATTACTGCAACAGCCATCCCGAAGATGTTTTTAACAAAACCTACCACGACACTCAATATGGTTTTCCGTTGCAAGATGACAACTTACTTTTTGAACGGCTGGTTTTAGAAATTAATCAGGCGGGATTGTCTTGGATTACCATTTTAAAAAAAGCGGATAACTTTCGGCGGGCTTACGACCAGTTTGATTTGCAAAAAGTAGCAGCTTACTCCGAACCCGAACGCGCCCGCTTACTGGCGGACGCCGGTATTATCCGCAACCGATTAAAAGTAAACGCCGCCATCGAAAATGCCAACCGAATTTTAGCCTTGCAACAATCGCATGGTTCGTTTAAAGGCTGGCTAGATGCTCACCATCCGCGAGAAAAAGCAGATTGGGTAAAATTATTTAAACAAAATTTTGTTTTCACCGGCGGAGAAATTGTAGGCGAGTTCTTAATGAGCAGCGGCTATTTAAGCGGCGCGCACACCCCAGACTGCCCCATTTTTGAATTGGTTAAAGCACAAAAACCGGCTTGGCTTAATTAAATATGGCTCACATCATTCCCACAGCTGAACCCTTTTTCTTTAAGGGCAAGACCAAGATTGGCGTTTTGCTTACCCACGGCTTTACAGGCACGCCAAAAGAAATGCGCTGGATGGGCGAATACCTGCATCAAAAAGCCGGTTTCACTTGTTTGGGTCCGCGCTTAACCGGGCACGCCACCCAACCGCAAGATATGATTCGCAGCAACCGACAAGACTGGTTAGCCAGCCTAGAAGACGGTTACAACTTAATGAAAGATTCTGCTGAACATATTTATTTATGCGGCCTTTCGATGGGCGGGGTACTTTCGTTAATTGGAGCAAGCTACTTGCCAGTGAAAGGCGTGATTGCCATTGCCACACCCTACGCCCTGCAGCCCGATTGGCGATTAAATTTCACAGAATTAATCAGCTTGTTTATTCCATTTTTACCTAAATCCAAAAATCCGCCGGGTAGCGGTTGGTTCGACAAACAAGCCTACCAAGCACACACCTCCTACCCGCGCAACCCGCTGCGCTCGGCAGGGGAATTAAATAAACTATTAGCAGAGATGAGAGCGGTTTTGCCAAAAGTAAACGTGCCAACCTTGTTAATTAACTCCAGCGATGATACCTACCTGCCGATGGGCAGTGAAAATAGCCTACACTACATTTACGAACATCTTGGCTCCGCTAAAAAAGAAAAATTGTTAATCAGCGGTTCGGGGCATGTGCTCACCAGAGACGCGCAACGAGAAACCGTTTTTAAAGCAGCCATTCAGTTTATTCAGCAGGTACAAAAGGAATCGTCTTGAATCGCAATTTAATTTTCTTATTTATTGGTTTGTTTATCTGGGGTGTTGGCGAGGGGATGTTTTTTATATTTAATCCACTTTACCTGCAAAGTTTAGGCGCCAGCCCGCTGGTCATTGGCGGCATACTGGGCGGCTTCGGCAGCATTATGGCAGTCGCCCACATCCCCGCTGGCTGGGTAGCCGATAAATTCGGACGCAGACCCGTCATCCGCGTGGCTTGGTTAATTGGCATTCTGGCTGCAGTATTTATGGGTTTAGCCAAAGACTTAAACCTATTTGTGGTGGGGTTACTGCTCTATGGTTTAACCGGTTTTGTCTCCGCTCCGCTCAGCAGTTATGTTACCGCCGCGCGCGGTACTCTCACCACCAGCCGCGCGCTTTCGCTTACTTCTTTTACCTTTAGTTCGGGCATGTTTGTTGGCCCTTTAATTGGCGGATACCTAGGCGATTTAATGGGTTTACAAGTCATTTATCAAATTGCCAGTGTTTTATTTGCCATTTCATTGATTTTCATTTATTTATTAAAGCGGCAGCCGATAGATGAACACGATCTGGCCGCCCCCCCGCCTTTGTTGCTGCAAAACAAACGTTTTACTGGCTTTTTAATGCTCTCATTTGCGGTTACCTTTGCTTTATTCATTGCCCAGCCTTTCACACCCAACTTTTTACAAAACGAACGCGGATTAAATTTGAGCGAAATCGGACAAATTAGTTCGGTTGGCGCGTTGGGCAACGGCATCCTTATTTTAATTTTTGGCGGTCTGGCTTCTCCACGGCTTGGCTACCTTTTGGCACAAGCTTGTGTTGCGCTTTTCGCTGTTTTGGTTTGGCAAGGGGAATCCCATTGGGTGTTTGCGCTCGCTTATTTTCTGCTGGGCGGCTTTCGGGCAGCCCGCTCGCTGGGCGTAGCTCAAGTGAAAGAATTAATTCACCCATCTCAAATGGGCTTGGCTTATGGCTTTATGGAAACCGTTAATACCATTCCACTCATCGTTGGGCCTCCGTTGGCGGGATTAATCTACCAGAAAGACCCGTTAATTATTTATCCGCTGGCAATTGGATTAATCATCTTTACCATTTTAATGACTTACTTTTTTAGACCGAGTAAAGTTGAAACCCCAGTTGCTATTTAATTAAGAAAGAAACCCATGCTAGAAATACTCTCTTTTACGCTTGGACCTGTAAGCACAAACGCTTATTTAATCGCTGACCCCGCCACCAAAGAAGCCATAGTGATTGACCCCGCTTGGGACGGCCATTTAATTTTGGCAGAAGCTGAAAAGCGCGGCTGGCGAATTGGCAACCTGTGGTACACCCACGCCCATTTTGATCATATTGGTGGCGCGGCGGCGATTGCCGATGCCATGAACCCTTTGCCGATGGTAGCCTTGCACCCAGCCGACCATGTTCTTTGGCGGGCGGGCGGCGGCGGGCGTGCCTTTGGCATTCCCATTGACCCCGGGCCAGAACCAACCATTTATTTAACGCACGGACAAAAAATGCAGCTTGGCAGCAACCCCTTTGAAGTACGTTTTACGCCCGGGCATACGGCTGGGCATGTGGTTTTTTATTGCCCCACAGAAAAAACTTGCTTCTGCGGTGATGTAATTTTTAACGGCTCGGTTGGGCGCACCGACCTGCCCGGCGGCAATTGGGAAACGCTCGAAAAAAGCATCCGTGAACAGATTTATACCCTGCCAGATGAGACGATTTTATTAACGGGGCATGGCCCGCAAACCACTGTGGGAGATGAAAAACTAACCAACCCCTATGTGCAAGGGTATTAATTAAGTTGAACATACAAAAACTGCCGACTGAATGAGTCGGCAGTTTTATTTAATTAAGAAATTTTAGCAATTTCCGTCATCACTGACATAACACGAATCGCTTTGAAACATACGCCATTGCTCGGCAAAATTACGAAATTCTTTTAAGAAAAGCGATAATTCTGCTTGTCCGCTGGCTTGACGCGGCCCGTCTTGTAAAACTGGCAAAGAAACTTGCTGACCAAATTGGGCTTGCACATCATTTGGATTAATTAAAATCCGCTCGTAGCCAACCAGCATATCTTTTAATTCGGCTTCTACCCAGTCAACTTTATCTGCTTGAGCAGAGTCAAGATACAAAGTGAGTGCCATTTTATTTTGCGTAATCCACTGCGCGGGTCTCGCGGATAACTGTCACACGAATTTGACCCGGGTACTGCATGGTTTCTTCAATCTTCTTGGCAACATCTCGCGCCAAACGGTTGGCGGCTAAATCGTCAATTTCTTCAGGGCGGACGATAATACGTACTTCACGTCCTGCTTGAATAGCATAGCTTTGGCTGACACCTTCAAACGAATTTGCCATTTCTTCAAGGGTGCGAATCCGTTTCACATAGGCTTCTAAATCTTCTCGGCGAGCACCTGGGCGCGCGCCAGAAATGGCATCTGCCGCTTCGGTGATCACCGCTTCAACGCTTTCTTGCTCTACTTCATGGTGATGAGATGCCACCGCGTTAACCACCAGCGGGTGTACGCCGTAACGTTTGCAGTATTCTGCGCCCAAGCCAGCGTGGGTACCTTCTTGGTTATGGTCCATGGCTTTGCCGATATCATGTAAAAAGCCGCCCAACTTGGCAAACTCTACATTAGCGCCCAACTCAGCGGCGATAATGCCCGCCAGTTTAGAACTTTCAACCGCGTGCGCCAATTGGTTCTGCCCGTAAGAAGTGCGGAATTTTAATCGACCCATCATTCGTAAAATTTCTTGGTGCAAACCACTGACACCGGCATCGAAAGCGGCTTGTTCACCGGCTTCGTTCATAATTTTATCTACCGCTTTGGTTTCTTCTTCAATGACTTTTTCAATATAAGCGGGGTGAATACGTCCATCTACCGTTAAGCGAATTAAGGCGCGGCGGGCAATTTCACGGCGAACGGAGTCGAAACAAGAGATGGTCACCGCTTCTGGCGTATCATCCACAATCACATCCACACCGGCGGCTTGCTCAAAAGCGCGAATGTTACGACCGTTTCTACCAACAATACGCCCCTTCATTTCTTCATTTGGAAGCGGCACAACCGAACTGGTCACTTCGGAAACATGCTCAGATGCAACACGCTGAATGGCTTCGGCAATTAATTTGCGGGCGCGCTTTTCACCTTCTTCGCGGGCTTCCGTTTCAATTTGGCGAATAATGCGAGCCATATCTCCGCGCGCTTCTTTTTCTACTTCATCTAACAAAATTTGGCGGGCTTCTTCTTTTGGCAATTCGGCCACATGCTGAAGTTTTTCTAACTGATCTTCATATAATTTTTCAATTTCATTGGTGCGTTTGTCAATCGCGCTTTGCCGTTTATTTAACGTTTGTTCGCGCAATTCCAATTTCTCTACCCGTGTGTCCAATTCACTGCGGCGACGGTCTAATCGCTCAAAGTCACGGTTCAAATCGGTGCGGCGCTGATTTAATTCTTTTTCGGCTTCTTGCACAATTTTGATGGCTTTATCACGCGCTTCAAGCTCAGTGGCTTTTGCTTTGCCTTCAGCTTCTTCAATGATGCCGCGCGCACGGCCTTGTTCAAGTTTTCGCGCTTGTTCTACCTGATATTGTTTCACAAAATATCCAATGGCAATACCTAGCAAAACGCTTATTAAACCTACAGTTATCGGTATCAATATATTCATCACAATGTTTCCTCATCATCTAAATTAGTAGATGGCTGGTCTGTTGGCTGATTCTCTTCCCAAACCTGGCGCACCACGGGTGCTACCACGCCATAAGAGAATCCCTTACGCCCTAAAAAACCGCTCATCTTATTTCTGAAATCTTGCCATTCATAGCCGCTTAATCTCCGAAAGTGTTTTCGGGCGGCTTGTAATGCAAGGGCATCTTCATCCACGTCTTCTTCTAACACTGGCTGATAATCTTCTTCGCTTAAACCTTTGTTGCGAAGCTCCATGCGTAAAGCCCTTTTACTGCGCGGACGAAAGGTATTACGGTTTTCTACCCAGTTTTTTGCAAAATCTTTGTCATTCAAGTAACCTGCTCTTTCGAGCGTTTGGATAATCTCTTCAATCACTGACCCTGAAAACTCGTGCTTAATTAAATTTTGGCGAACTTCATGCACCGAACGCGCCCGAAAACTTAAGAAATTAAGCGCTTTTTGCAAACCGACTTCTCGCGAATCATCAGACTGTAATTGAGCAATTTTTTCTTCCGAAAGTGTTTGCCCAACTTGCAGCCAAGCCGCAACAATTCGTGAAAGCCCAAAAGCAAAAGCATCATCTAAATAGATGTTAACCCGACCAGGGTTCTTCTTTTGAGCTTCTATGGCGGTTATTTTTTTCATCATCAATGTTAAAAAGACACAGCCACAACCCTGCAAAGCAGGCTGCGGCTGTGAAAACATATTGCTGGAATCCGCCCCTATTTAACGGAGACCGTTGCGGGGTAGGAAGGCTGAGTGAGATATCTTCGTTTAAGACATCAAATACTTTAATTAAAGAAATCTGTTCAGCGTATAGACCCGTCCTCTATCTTTTGACGGATGAGATGAATTACTTATACCTGCAAATTTTGAGCAGGTCGGTCCGAGTTCGTATCCAGAGTTTTCAGAGCTACAGCCACACAGGTGGCACTTGAATAAACAAGTTAAGAAATATTATACATGAAACAACTATTTTTCGCACATTTTGAAAGTTTGCTTAAAAACAGATGATAGACTAGAACAATAGAGTAACTGATTGAATGGTGCGTGTGTTTATAGGTAATACCGAAATAGAGACGAGGAGTAAAAGCCAATGGCAAAAATTACGATTACGCGTGAAGACGCGTTGGAATATCACCGATTAAAAGGGAAACCCGGCAAAATTGCGATTGTTCCTACCAAACCCATGGATACCCAAAGGGATTTAAGCTTGGCGTATTCCCCTGGGGTAGCCCACCCTGTGCTAGAAATTGAAAAAGATGAAGATTTAGCCTACGAATATACATCCAAAGGGAATTTGGTTGCTGTTATTTCTAACGGCACCGCCATTTTGGGGCTAGGAGACCGAGGCGCGTTAGCCAGCAAGCCGGTAATGGAAGGGAAAGGGGTTTTATTTAAAAAATTTGCTGATATTGATGTCTTCGATATTGAGCTTAATAGCCGCGACCCCGATGAAATTATTAATGTGATCGCTGCCATTTCGCCAACCTTTGGCGGAATTAATTTAGAAGACATTAAAGCGCCAGAATGTTTTTATATTGAAGACCAACTTAAAAAGAAACTGAATATTCCAGTATTTCATGATGACCAGCACGGCACAGCCATCATCACAGCGGCGGCGCTGGCGAACTCGTTAGAATTAATTAATAAGAAACACAGTGATATTCGTATTGTCATCTCTGGCGCGGGCGCTTCGGCAATCTCTTGCGCGGAGTTGGCGGTACGCTGGGGCGTTAAACGTGAAAATATTATGTTGGTAGATACCAAAGGCGTGGTTTATAAAGGCCGCACCGAGGGGATGAACGCCTTTAAAGAACTGTTGGCAGTGGAAGATAAAGGCCACCGTACCTTAGCAGACGCCGTGCAAGGAGCGGATGTGTTCTATGGCTTATCGGTTGCCAATGTGCTTTCGCAAGATATGGTTCGCAGTATGGCAGAAAGACCCATCATTTTTGCTTTAGCCAACCCAGACCCAGAAATTAAATACGAACTCGCCAAAGAAGCTCGACCCGATTCTATTGTTGCAACCGGTCGTTCAGATTATCCTAACCAGGTTAACAATGTTTTAGGGTTTCCATTTATTTTCCGCGGCGCTTTAGATGTACGCGCGCGGGCGATTAATGAAGATATGAAATACGCCGCTTCAGAAGCCTTAGCCAAACTAGCCAAAGAAGATGTGCCCGATTCTGTTTTGCGGGCGTATGGCGCCGATAGTATGAAACTTGGCCCTGATTATATTTTGCCAAAACCATTAGACCCGCGCGTCCTACTATGGGAGGCCCCCGCCGTTGCTCAAATGGCAATGGAAACAGGCGTAGCCCGTGTAAAAATTGATATTAATGAATACAAAGAACAATTGGCATTCCGGCAAGGGCTTGGTCAGCGGGTGCGCTACTTTATTATGAACAAAGCCCGCGCTACACAAGCCAGCAAACGAGTGGTTTTTGGTGAAGGCGAAGAAAATAAAATAATCCGCGCTGCTGCACAAGTTTTAGATGAAGGCATTGCCAAACCCATCTTAATTGGCCGACCAGAAATTATTAAAGAAAAAATTAAGCAACTGGGCTTAAATTTTAAGCCCGAGGTGATAGACCCTGCTCGTTTTGAAAAACTTAATCAATATACCGAAGCCTACTATGAAATTCGACAGAGAAAAGGCCTGACCCGCCTACAAGCAGAAAAAGGGATTCGTGAGCCCAATGTGCTGGGAGCATTAATGGTTAAGATGAAAGATGCCGATGCTTTCTTATCTGGCTTAACCTATGAATATCCGGAAGTCATTCGGCCGGCACTACAAATTCATCACACCGCCAAAGGAGCCAAACGGGCATCTGGGGTTTACATCATCACATTAAACGAAAAAACCTACTTTTTCACCGATGCGACCGTCAATATTGACCCTTCGGCAGAAGATTTAGCTGAAATCGCTTGCTTGGCTGCAAACTTTGCCAAACAGTTAGAAATTGAACCGCGTGTTGCTTTCTTGTCTTTTTCTAACTTTGGTTCAACCCCTCATCCTTTGTCTGAAAAAGTGAGAGAAGCGGTTAAGCTGGTGCGTGAACGCTGCGAAGATTTTAATTTTGATGGAGAGATGCAGGCCGATACCGCAATTGTTCCCGAAATCATAGACGAGCGCTTCCCCTTTAGTTCAGTCAAAGATGCCAATGTGCTGGTCTTCCCATCGCTAGAAAGCGCCAACATTGCCTACAAATTAATTACTCGGCTTGGTAATGCCAAAGCCATTGGCCCCATTCTCTTGGGCATGGGCGCACCGGTGCATGTCTTACAAACCGGTGATGATGTTAATGACATTGTTCACATGGCTGCCGTGGCAGTGATGGATGCGATTAACCGCAAATAACAGTCTCTCTTATTATTCGGTATAATGAACCTATGCAGAAATTACCTTTTAACAAAAACCAACGTGAAAGTTACAAAAAGCACCGCCGCGAAGTTCGCAACCGCATTATTTTACCTATGCTCTTCGCAACTGTCTTAACTATCGGCTTATTTGTACTGGTTGGTTATGCCGCTTTCGGCAACGGCGCGGATGTAGCCCGCTGGTCTGCGGTTGCGACCATTTTAATGTCTCTACCTGCCTTGGTAGTGTTACTAATAATCTTTGCACTAGTAGTATTGATGATTTACGGTATGAACCGTTTACTTAAAAGTATGCCAAAATATACCGGTATGGTTCAAGATTATGCTTATTATTTAAGTGGGCGTGTCGTTCAAATTAACAAACAAATCACCGCCCCTGTGATTCAAATTAAAGCATGGTTATCCTTATTTTCAAGAGAAGGAGACTAATTTATGTTTCGAAGTAAAAAACAACCACTGGCTAAAAATACCAACCGCGGCTCTAATTTATTGTTTGGCGTTTTAATTGGCGCGGGAGCAGGGTTAATTGCAGCTATCTTACTTAATCGCCGCGCCAGTAAAAAAGGCCGCCAAAACTCCTTAACCCCCTCCGAAGGCATGCAGCTAGGTTTATTAATTTTTGGCTTGCTCAAAGCCATCTCCTCGCTTGGGGATGATTAATTAATAATATTTATTAAAACAAAACTGCTCCTTACGGAGCAGTTTTGTTTTAAGCCAAGCGCTGACACAAAAGACCTTTGAGATACGCTCCCTCGGGGAAACTTAATGCCACCGGATGGTCTGGCGCTTGTGCAAAATATTCGAGTATGACTGCTTCTACGCCTGCATCTAACGCGGCAGAAGCTACAATTTTTTGAAACAGAGCCAAATCTACCCCGCCAGAACAAGAGAAAGTTGCCAAAAAGCCGCCCGGGCGTAATAATTTAAAAGCCAAACGATTAATATCTTTGTAGCCGCGCGAGGCCTTCTCCGCTTGGGCGGCGGTCGGTGCAAACTTGGGCGGGTCTAAAATAATTACATCCCAACTGCGGTTTTGGTCACGGAATTTTCGTAACGTTGTAAAAACATCGGCTTCTAGCCACTCCATGTTTTCAGAAGAGATACCATTTAAAACTGCATTCTCAGCAGCCAAAGCCAGCGCATCGGCAGAACTATCGATAGATAGTACACTTTTTGCACCTAGCGCGGCAGCATGGATGCTGAAGCCGCCGGTGTAACAGAAACAATTCAAAACATCTTTACCCGTTGTTAATTCTGCCACCCGCTGACGATTAAAACGTTGATCTAAATAAAATCCAGTTTTATGACCTGTTTCAAAATTGACCTTAAATTTTTGCTGAAATTCTTGAATGATTAAATTTGTAGCTATTGCTTCACCGCGCAGCCAACCTTTAATAGTTGGTAACCCTTCTAACTCACGCACATCCGCATCCGAGCGTTCGTAAATGGCTTTGCAACCGGTTTCTTTCATTAAAATATCGGCAATGGTTTGTTTCCAAAACTCGCAACCAGCCGTTAAACTTTGCAGTACCAAAACATCACCATATTGGTCTACTACCAAACCGGGCAGGTTATCCGACTCGGCATGGATGATGCGAACGGCATCGGTAACGGAATCAAGCCCAAAAGTAGCCCGCCGCGCAAGAGCTTGTTTAATCCGTTTTTCAAAAAAATCAGCATTAATTTCATCTGCTTCATTAAAAGACCAAACCCGCGCGCGAATTTGAGAATGGGGGCTGTAAGCGGCATAGGCTAAAAACTGACCAGTTGTAGTCAATACGCGAACTGTTTCTCCCGCTTGCGGTTCGCCGACCACACGCTCAATTGCGCCCGAAAAGACCCAAGGGTGCTTGCGCCAAAGAGATTTTTCTCGGTTGGGTTTCAGTAATAAGTGAGCCATACCCGTAGTCTATCACAGGCGGCAAAGTGGCGTAGGTATTCGTGCTATACTCCAGCCGCTTTTAATCTCTGCATTTTTCGACTGTGAGGCTGCATGTTTAAACCTGTTCGCTGGAACACGTTCTTAACCGATTTTTTACGAATTCAATTGGGGTTTGCCCTGTATGGCGCGGCCATTGCGCTGATGATTCGCGGCAATTTAGGCACTGGCTCTTGGGCTGTTTTTGAAGTAGCTATTGCAACATTAAGCGGTTTAACCCCCGGCACTATAACCATTGTGGTTGGCTTAATTGTCTTAAGCGGCGCATTGTTTTTAAAAGAGCAAATTGGCTGGGGAACCTTGGGCAATATTTTGTTTATTGGCCCTTGGTTAGATGCCACCCTGTTTGTTTTGCCAAGTGTGACAGAAAATTTAATATTGCAATTGAGCATGCTCTTAACCGCCATTGTGATGATGGGTTTGGCAACTGCCATTTATATTGGCGTGGATGCTGGGGCTGGCCCACGAGACAGTTTAATGCTGGCCATTCACCGAACTACCGGCTGGAGTTTACGAACCGCCCGCGCCAGTATGGAGATTATTGTCGTAACCATTGGCTGGCTGCTAGGCGGTCCGGCGGGTGTTGGCACGATCATTTTTGCATTGCTCATCGGTCCTTCGGTACAGTGGAGTTTTAAGTTGTTTAAGGTAAAAACGCACCAAACGGTTGAATTAAAAGTAAAAGAAACCAAGGTTTTATAATTAAACTTTAATTAATTAAATTGCTTCTGTTTCACCGTTATAATCACGCCTATCTATGAGCATGTCTACCCGTACTACCCAAAATCAACTCCCTGCAACCATTGGGAAATTTGTTAAAACGGCTTGGCTGGTTTTGTTTGGGCTATGCTGGGCTTTGGTATTGGCTGGCACCCCAGAAACGTATCACAACCATGTGGTTAACTTTAATCCTGAATTAGGAAATTACTTTTTATCCATTGGCTTGCCCGCCGGTTTTGACGGATACTTTCGCATTGGCTTAGACCTTGTTTCTTTAACTGTCTTTTCTGCTATTGCCTTATTGCTGTTTTGGAAGCGCTCCAACGATTGGATGGCGCTCTTTGTCGGCATGATGATGATGCTGACTTCATTTATTTACAGCAACTCCACTTATGCTGAAGGCATATTTCTTTATATCGCGGTTTTATTAATCGCGCTCGGCGAAACCAGCCAAGTAACTTTCTTTTACATCTTCCCTTCTGGCAAATTTATTCCATCTGCTTTTAAATGGGTTATTTTGCCATTAATTATTTTTCGCTATCTCATTTGGGCCAATATTTACATTAATCAAGTAGACCAAGGCGCTATTGAGGTAGGCATTGTTGTCTTGCTCATCTTAATTGGCTTTGGTTTTCAAGTGTATCGCTACCGCACCCAATCCAGCCCGGCCCAGCGGCAGCAAACCAAAATATTATTAATTGGGCTTGCCTTTACGGTACCCATTGTGGCGGGCTACATTTATTTGGTTAACATTGGTCAGGTCTTTGGCCCGCGCGGACCAGAAAATTACTTCATCTTAATCAGCCTGCGCATTGCCCAGCAAATTGGTTTATTCATCTTTCCAGCGGCTATTACCCTTTCGGTCATGCGCTACAAGTTATGGGATATTGACTTGGTTATCAACCGCTCATTGGTGGTGGTTGCCATCTCATTAATGTTAATTATCCCCTTTGCAGGCATTTTCTTCTTAGCCGAATCAGCTTTGCGGAGTCTCTTAGGCAGCGGGCAAACGCAAATTTCAGCCACATTGGCCGCCTTAATGGTCGGCGTATTATTTAATCCGGCGCGCAAGCAAGCCCAAGACTTAATTGACCGGCGTTTTTACAAATTACGCTTTAACTTAAACGAGCTTAATAAAGGTCAAAACCCGCACAACATTGCCACCCCAGGCTTGTTAACGGGCAAAAAGTTAGGAAAATACCAAGTTTTAGATGTCATTGGTCATGGCGGCATGGGTGAAGTCTATAAAGGGTTTGCCGATGGTGAAATCGTAGCCATCAAAATCCTTAACGAACGCCGCGCCAACGAACCCGATTTTCGCACCCGTTTTGCCCGTGAAGCCAAATCCACCGCCCAATTAAATCACCCCAATATCGTCCGCGCCATTGATTTTGGCGAACAAGACAACACGGCTTATTTGGTACTGGAGTTTATTGAAGGGCAAGAACTCGGCAGCCTAATACGACATCGCGGGCGCTTAACACTCGATGAAATTAAACCCTTTGTCGAATCCTTCTCGCAAGCCTTAGATTACGCGCACAGCCAAGGGTTTATTCACCGCGACATTAAACCATCCAACATTATGCTGCGCCCCGATGCACAAGGGCAGCTCCAGCCAGTATTAATGGATTTCGGCGTTGCTAAAATTCAAGATGCGCAGACCCATTTAACCGGAACCGGCGCGGTTGGCACCATTGACTATATGGCGCCCGAACAAATTAAAGAATCGCGCACAGTCGATCACCGCGCAGACATCTACGCGATGGGCATCATTTTGTACGAACTGCTCACCGGCGAACGCCCCTTTAAAGGCACTTCGGCACAGGTCATGTTTGCTCACTTGCAACAGCCCCCGCCCAACCCGCGCCACATTAACCCGAGCATTCCCGAAAGCGCGGCCTTTGCCATTCAACGGGCAATGGCCAAAAAACCTGAAAATCGCTACAACAGTGCCAAAGAACTAAAAGAAGCGATGCTCATTTAATTAACATGACACGCGTTTTACAAGTTCATCCCGAACAACCCGAAGCCCACTTAATTAAGCAAGCCGCCCAAACCCTGCAGCAAGGCGGCTTGGTAGCCTTTCCCACCGAAACCGTTTACGGCTTGGGCGCAAATGCTTTGGATGAAGCCGCCGTTCTAAAAATTTTTTCCGCTAAAGGCAGGCCATCTGCCGACCCGTTAATTATCCATTTAAGCAGCGTGGAGCAGTTGCCCCGCGTGTGCGCTTCCGTACCGGAAGTTGTTCACACACTGGCAGATGCTTTTTGGCCCGGCCCGCTGACATTAATTTTGCCGCGCTTGAGCAAAGTTCCTTACGCTGTCAGCGCTGGCTTAGAAACGGTTGCGGTACGCATCCCAGCCCACCCAGTGGCACAGGCTTTATTAAAAGCAGCCGACCTGCCGATTGCCGCCCCCAGCGCCAACAGGTTTGGTTATACCAGCCCAACCAGTGCTGAACATGTATTACAAGATTTAAACGGCCGCATTGATTTAATTGTTGATGGCGGTTCTAGCAATATTGGTCTTGAATCAACGGTATTGGATATTTCCACCCAACCGGCGCGCATCTTGCGCCCGGGGGGAATCACGCGCGAAACGTTAGAAGAAATACTTGGTCCGTTAGTGGTTTTAGATGCCAAACGAAAACCAGAAATTGGCTTACCCTCGCCGGGCATGCTGGAGAAACACTACTCACCTAAAACCGAACTGGTTTTATTTTTATCGGCGAAAGCTACCAGCCAAATGCTGGCTGCCATAACGGAAGAAAAGGCGCTCGGGAGACAGGTGGGCGTGCTAGCGATTAATGAAGAAATAGAAATTTTTAATCCAACAGGCGCTGTCATTTATCCGCTTGGAGAAAGCAGCGATTTATCTGCCATTGCCAAAAATTTATATGCTGGCTTACGCTGGCTGGATGAACAAAAGTTAAATGTGATATTCTGCCACACAGTGAACGAGAGCGGGCTTGGCTTAGCCATTCGAGACCGATTAAGCCGCGCGGCTACTCGCGTTATTCATTAAATCAAGCGATGGGTGTTTCTTAATATTTGTACAAAAATAACATAGCCAACACCGATTAACCCCACCAAGCCCGCCGGAATATATAAAGCCTGAAACGAAATTAAATTTGAAACCCATGTGCCAGCCAACCCGCCGCCAAAAAAGCCGACAGTGACTGCCCCGTAAAGGGTGAACCTTAATCGGTCAATCTTCCAGCCGCGCAGCATGTGCCCCACCGCAACCCCAAAATCGGTAATAAAGCCGGTTAAGTGGGTGGTGCGGATGATGGCTCCGCTGTAGGTGGTTGCCATGGCATTTTGCAAGCCGCTGGCCATGGCGGCTAAATAATAACCAAATTCATAATTAGCCATTAACAGGGGAACCGCTGAAAATAACAAAATTGATTCTAAAATGAGCACCACGCCATAACGACGGCCAAACTGCAAATTACTTTGCTGCACAATAAAACCGCTTAAAAGCGAACCCAAAAAAAAGAAGAAAATTACCAAACCCAAACTAGCTACCCGCTGCCAGTCTGAATCTGCGGCGCTGATGGATAGCTGTGAAACCAAACCGGTCATGTGGGTTAAGGCATGGGCATGTAAAAAGCCAATCACATTAATGTAACCCGCCATAAAACTTAAAAAAATGCCGCCAATGCTCACCCAAATGGGCAAATGAGAAACCAGCGAAACATCACTGTGGCCTTGCGGGCGGTGCGGCGTATTAAATTTGTGTTTTGGCATGTTGTTCCTATAAAAAATCCGTGCGAGGCACGGATGATTGTGTTTATAAGCCCAAATGTATCTCTGGGGACTCTAGCGAATCTAAATCTTCTAACTGCATATTGAGCGCATCAACCGAAATTTGTACTTCTCTTAAAGAAAGCCCCAGCGAAATTAATAACAACATTAAGCTAAAACCAAAAATCCATTTGGATGCATCTACAAAACCAGAAAACAAAACCACCATAGAAAGTACACAGCCAAAAAAACTAAGCACGCCAAACACTTGCATGTTACGAATAATGCCCATGCGATAGCGCAAGTTGTGTAGTTGGTTTTTTAATCGCGGTTCTGGGTTCTCTCGGTAACGGCGATACAGCTCTCGCATTAAGGCGGCCAAACTTAAGAAGCGATTGGTGTATGCCAGCAAGATTAATGTAATGGCCGGGAAGAGCAACGCGGGAGTCGTTAAACCATATTCCATATTTAATTAAGGCCCAATCGAATCCAACGCGGCTTGAATGGAGGCTTTTTGCTCTTCAGGAGCAATTTCTAAGGCTTTTAATAAATATTCCCGCGCCTTCTTAGGCTCGCCCAAGGAGCGAGAAAGGTTACCAATAGCACGGTAAACCTGCCATTGGTTGTCGCCCGCATCTAGTTCGGCCACATGCAAAAAGACCTCGCGTGCCGAAGCCAAATCGTTCAGGTTGGCATAATAATTGCCAATATCAATCCATTCTTGTAATGGCTTACCCCCAGCCGCTTCAATTTGAGCAAGAGCATTTTTGGCTTCTTCAATGCGTTGTTGTTTTAAATAAATCTGAGCCAATTCACTATACGCATCCAGAGGGCTGACACTGCTGACTGCCGCGTACTCAACCGCTTTCAAATAAGCCTGAATAGCTTGTTCGTAGTAAGCTTTTTTCTGGGCATCATTCGAGGTATTTTCAGCATCGAGATTAAATAGACGGGCTTGTAAACGGTACAACGGAGAGTAGGTTTCGTCTACCTGAAAGCCCATTTGCAGCTTTTCTACCCCAGTTTCGCGGTCCCCTTTAAGGAAGTACAACTCGGCCCACTCCATCCAAAAATCGGCACGGCTGGGTTTAATTGCCAAGGCATGCGCGTACCAGCGGTCGGCTTCTTCAAAATATTTTTGGCGCTGTACTTCATCGGTGGTGCTACCCCACCAGCGGCGATAGGTTCGCGCCAAGTTCATGGTGTGGTCCATTAACAGCGGGTTCACTTCTTCGGCTTTTAAAAATCGTTCTTCGGCTAATTTAATTAAAGATTCCTGCTGGTCTGGCGGAGCGCTATCAATCGCGTCGTAATACGCTTTTCCAGAAAACAACCAATATAAATCTTGGTTAGGAGTCAACTTTAAAGCTTCATCATATAAACGAAATACGGCTTGATATTGTCCCGTCGCGGCAGCCGTACCCGCCAGTTTATAAATCATATCCGCTTGGGTATTATTGAGATTAAAAGTAACCACACCTGCCAAAGCGGATACCGGCAAAAGAACGATTCCCAACCACTGCAACGGTGAACGGGCCGCGCTGCGGTTTGGCTTGCCCGCTTCAGCGAAAACCCAGGCTGCGGCCAAGCCCATTAACAAAAGCAAAACATAAAAACCAGCCAATAACCAATTGATATTGGCGATTAAACCGCTCATATCATCCTTGGCGGTGGCGGTCACACGGATGAGTTGTCCGGCATGCCCCAGCCACACAAAAAACGAGAAAATAAGAGCAAACCCAAACGAAAGCAAAGCGCTGCCCCACTGAAACGGCTGCTCAGCGAAGCTGTCTTCTTCTAGTTTTAATAGCAGCGCTCCCAGCAAAGCAGAAAAAGCCAGCATGCCAAAAATGCCATAGGTTACACGCGGCGGGTCGCCCGCCAAAGTAGTGAGCGAATCGCCGACAATTTGCCCGGCCGAAGTGGCTTGCTGTGGATTAACCACAAAGCCATAACCCAAGGTAACGAGGATGACAGCCAAAATAAAAGTATGCTGAACAATACTCTGCCATTGAAAAGAATTGTTCGAGCGAACCAATCCTCGTTGGCGTTTTTTACTATAAACCGCTTCCGCCACAGGTTTCACTTCCAACTGGGCGGCGGGCACTTGAACCAAAACATAAATTACGGCTAAAGCCAGCCAAAACAACAATAAGCTCGAAACAACCGGAATTCCAAATAAAATTTCAGTGTAATGGGTGGTAAGAGCAGCCAACAAGCCGATTAAAAGAATCGCCTGCCAGCCCTCTTTAACGGGTTCCGTTGGGGAAGCGGGACGAAACACGCACCAGAGCAGGTAAAGCCCAGCACCGGTTAACAAGCCCAAGGGCAGCCCGATGCCCAAATATTCCAACCCTTGCAATTGCACCAAACCAAATCCGCCCGCCGCGCCGCCAACCGCGATCAAACCCCAAAATAGCCAAGTATCTTTCTTATCTTTAATTAAATTTAATTTTTGAAAGACAAAATAAAAAGCGGCAAAAAACAACGCGTAACGCGCCAGCAAACCGAACAAACCGCCAAAAGCCAGCGCGTCCCAAAACTCGTTGTGAGCGCGGTCTACCAGTGAGTTGCGGGCTTCAATTTGAAACATCTCTGGCGTATAAAAACTTTCGTACGCCAACTGCAGGGTTTCGGGGCCATAGCCCAACAACGGGCGAAGGCTGTTCCACGGGTCTGGTTGACCATCTGCCAGCATTAACGGTTCGTGCGGTTGAACAAGACGTAGCATGCCGTTCCACGTCAATACCCGCACGCGGCCCGTTCCCCCGCTTGATTCAAATAACTGCCCCAGCGGACCTACAAACGGGTCTTTGCGCAGGCTTTCTAACGGTCCGTTGGGGATATTAAGCGTAATTAAAAATACTACCGCCGCCAGCCCCAAACCTACCACTGCAAAAGTAAGCCCCCGTTTTTGCCAGCGCAGCAACGTCAGTAAGCCAAAAAATATCAAGCCCACCAGCACACCCACCAACGGGCCGCGGCTAATGGTGAACCAAATGGCAACTAAATTAACCGCCGCCAACAAAGCATAAAAAACACCGCGCAGCAACTGAGAAGCGGCACGGCTGACAGAATATTGCTCAAAAGCTTGCAGCATGCGCGCCAGCACCAGCATAAGCGCCATGCCCATAAATGCCGCCGCGAAAATAGGGTTGCCCATGGTAGATGTAGCCCGCAATTCTGTATCGGCAGACCAGACAAAGGGGTCTAAGCTGTAATGCTGCAAAATGGCATACAGCGCCACAGGCACGCCAGAAAGCACCACCGCGTTAATAATACGCTCCACTTGCGGGCGTGTTCGCAGGTTAACAGCCAGCATGGCAAAAAAGCCAATGTAAGAAAAGGTGGTGATAATGCCCTGAAAACGGTGATAAGTGCCGTAAATACTAATATTGGGATTAATCGAAAATACCGTTGCAATTAACGCCGCCAACCCAAAAGCGGATACCGGCAAAACGAAAGGCTGCTTAAGCAAGGAAACGAACCCCGCCCAAGCCTTTTTCATTTCAAAACCAGCCCCCTCCCCGCTGATGGCTTTAATGCCCCACGCCGCCAGCCCCAGCCAAATGATGCTGCGCAACAAGGCAATTTTATCGGCTTCAAAAATACGCTGCGAATGAACATTAAAGAAAAGTGGCGTGATGATGACAGCCATTAACCAAGCGGCTTCCATCCAGCCAGTTGCAAGGCGATTTAATCGATTCATGGGCGGGGGGTCTCTTTCGGGTTCAAGATATTTTCAGTCTATCATACTGCT
>CAYOGW010000020.1:0-7686 GCA_964403635.1 uncultured Anaerolineaceae bacterium
GCAGATAATTCTATTTCTGCCGAGGATGTGATGGCATTTGAAGACGGATTGCAACAAGCTGGGATTCCGCACGAAATTAGCATTTACGAAGGGCAACCGCATGCTTTTATCACCAGCATAGAAAATATCCGCGCGGGGGGTGTTCAGGGGCAGGCTTGGCAGCAAATGCTAACCTTTTTAGAAACCAATTTAAAAAATAATCCAACCAGCCAAGTTGGGCACAGTATTGCGTATCAAGCCCCCTTTAATTGGCAATATTATTTATCCTTGGTTTTTGAGCATGCCTTTGGCAGCGCTAGCCATATCCATTAATGCACAAACTTTAATTAAAAGAGCCCCTTTAAATTAGGGGCTCTTTTAATTAATCTCATCCATCCTTGCGTTAAGGGTCACTTTGGGCGCAGCGAAACCCACGGCTTAAGCCTGGCGAATCGGGCACATGGTTATAACGATGAAAAACCCTAATCTCACGGCGGTCTTCGTTATACGAGCCGCTTCTCAACGAGCGTTCGCCGCCCGTAGGTGGACCTTGCGGGTTGGCGTAAGGCGAATTTTGGTAATAGTCATCGGCATACCAATCGAACACCCATTCACGCACATTACCAGACATATTTAATACACCATATGGGCTGGCCCCTAACGGATACCGATAAGCAGAAATTGCCTCATGAAAAAGTGTCTCTTCAAAATTTGCCAAGCGAGGGTTTGGCGCTTCGTTTCCCCAAGGATACGCCCGCCCATCGGTTCCCCGCGCCGCCTTTTCCCATTCCGCTTCGGTAGGCAGCCTTCGGTTAGCCCAAGCACAATACGCTTCCGCTTGAAACCAAGTAACATACGTAATCGGGTGCTCTCGAAAAATCCACTGGGAATAGGTCTCATTCACCACAGCAGGCGCGGAGCAGCCCCCCGCCTGCATACACTGCAAATACATGGCATTGGTTACTTCAATTTGGTCCATCCAAAACGCATCTAAATAAACGGTGTGTTTCGGCGCGTTGCCTGTATTCGAGAATCCCATTTCAAACTCGCCAGCGGGAACAAACATTTGGGGCATCGCATCAATTTCAGAAATTTTCATTTGTGTCGAAATAAGCGGAGCGGGCTGACCCAGCCCAAAAGCAGCTACTTCAAAACGCAAAGTCTGCCCATCCAATTGACCACTGGTTAAACGGTTTAAAACCCGCAGGCCAATATCCAAATGAAGGATAGCTGCAATTAAACAACACGCGATTAAAGCGTAAACCAAAATGCGAACTGAACGAGAAATGATGCTGAGACGTTTCATGAAATTATTTAATTAAACCTGCCATTTAATTAAAACGCTGTCTCAGCGTTTAACCGCTCAAGACAGCATTTTTAAAGTTAATGTTGTTACTTCCCTAATTTTTTCTTAAATGCGGCGGTTAAAGCTGGTAAAAAGGTGAACAAATCGCCGACGACCCCATAGCGAGCTACCTGAAAAATAGGTGCTTCAGCATCTTTATTAATCGCTACCACCACTTTGGCGCCGCGAATACCAACAATATGCTGAATTGCACCCGAAATTCCGGCGGCAATATACAAATCAGGCGAAACCACTTTGCCGGTTTGACCCACTTGTTTGGCATAAGGCACATACCCCGCATCTACCGCCGCGCGTGAGGCGCCCATTGCCCCGCCAAGCACAGCAGCCAACTCAGCCACTAACTCAAAGCCTTTTTGAGCGGTCGCTTTTTCATCTAACCCTAAGCTGGGATTGTTGCTGACGCCACGCCCACCGGAGACAATCGCACCTGCATCCGCTAAGCTAACACCGCTCTCTCCTGCCGAAAAGGATTCAACGTTAATTAAATTTTCAGTTTTGGCAGCCAATTTAATCACCGAGCCGGTTTTGCCAGACTGCATTTCTGGGCGCGGGAAAGCCCGTCCGCGCAGGGTTACAAACTGGGGTTTATTGACACAGGTGATTTTCTCAAATAATTTGGCTTCATAAATTGGGCGAGTTGCAATGACAGTTTCGCCATTTAATTCCAAAGCGGTCGCATCCACAATCACCGCTGAATTTAAATCAATAGCAGACATAGCCGCTAATTCACGCGCGCGGGATGTGTTTGGGAGCAGAATCAGGCTTGGGTTGGCATCGGCGGCGGCAGCGGAGAGAGTCGCGGCGTAGCTTTCTAGCTGAAACTCTTTTAGAGCAGCATCATCTGCTACCAACACTTCATCCGCTCCAAATTCAAAAGCCTGATTAATTAAGGCATCTAAGCCAGAACCCAAAATGAGCGCGCTGGCAGAGCCAAGTGTTTTGGCAAGACCCAGCGCTTCCCAAGAAGCGCCAACCGCCGCTTGATTAAAGTGATCGATATAAACCCAGGTTTTCATAGCACTTTCTCCGCCAATATTTTATCTGCCAATAGCTCTGCAATTTGCTCTGGGCTGTCGCCGCTGATAATTTCACAAGCGGAATCTCGCACCGCGGGCGCGAGCACTTCTACGCGCTGAATGGTTGCGCTGGGGGCAGAGATGCCCAAGTCTGCCAAGTTCCAAGTAGAGATTTCAGCTTTGGCGGCTTTGCGGATGCCCATAAAAGATGGGTAGCGCGGCTCGCCGATACTTTGAATGACGCTGACCACTGCCGGAAGTTTGGCCGAAACTGTTTGCTTGCCTTCTTCGATGGTGCGTTCCACTCGGATGACATCATCAATATTGATGCTGCCGACATAACTGAGCAAGGGCCAACCCAAAACGCGCGCGGTTTGAGCGGCGGTAGTGCCCGAAGCAGTATCAATGGTTTGGCGGCCAAAAATAACCAAGTCTGCATCTCCAATTTTCTTAATAGCGGCGGCTAAAACCCGCGCCGCGCCTGCTCCATCCAACTCGCTTAGAGCAGGGTCAGAGATTAATAAACCGTCATCCGCGCCCATTGCCAAGCCATGCTTAATCGCATCTTTGGCGCTTTCAGGCCCAAGGCACAACACTGTCACGCTGGCATCTTTGGCTTCTTTTTGCTGAAGGGCTGCTTCCACACCGTACTCGTCAAAGGGATTAATCACCAGCGGTGAATCTCCCCAGCTAATTTGTCCGTTCTGCAGGGTTACTTTGGCTTCAGAATCGGGTACTTGTTTGACACAAACAATGATTTTCAAATTAAACTCCTTTAAAAAATTTAATAATTAATTTGTCCAAACTGCTTCGCTATAGGCTGGTAATTCACATCGTAGGGGTTTGTCTTGTCTTTCGCCTAAGGCATAGCCCGCCTGAATTAATATTTGAATTTCGCTCGAACCTTCGTAAATCATCGCGCCGCGCGCGTTCCGCAGCATACGTTCGGCATCAAACTCATCACTATAGCCATACGCGCCATGAATTTGAATGGCTTCGTTGGCAGCGTCGAAGGATGCTTCGCTGGCAAACTTTTTGGCATAAGATGCCTGCAAGGTGCTACGCAGGCCTTCATTTTTAAGCCAGCCCACTTGCAAGTAGAGCAAACGGGCAATTTCGTAATCTTGTGCCATTTTGGCTAATTTTTGCTGAATAAGTTGATGTTCTGAGATGGCTTTTCCGAAAGATGTTCTGGTTTTAGCATAATTAACACTAATCTCTTTGGCCGCGCGGATAATGCCTGTCGCGCCTGAAGCAACCGTATAACGACCGTGGTCAAAACCACTCATCGTAATTTTAAAGCCTTCGCCTTCTTCTCCGAGGCGGTTTTCAGCGGGAACGCGCACATTGTCAAATTTAATCCAGCCAGTAGAGCCAGCCCGCACACCTAATTTCCCGTGAAGGTCGCCGCGCGTAATGCCAGCCGAGTTTAATTCTACGATAAAGGAAGAAAGGCTGTCGGTAGCCCGCTTGGCATCCGCATTGGTTTTAACAGTTACCAACGCATAATCTGCTTTGGAAGCCAGTGAAATCCACATTTTTTCACCATTTAAGATGTAGGAATCACCGTCTCGCTTGGCGTTGGTCTTCATCGCAGAGACATCTGAGCCCATGCCGGGTTCGGTAAACGCGCCGCACCCAAGCTTTTCTCCGGATGCTAATGGTTTAAGAAACCGCTGCTTTTGTTCCTCAGTGCCCCACTGAAAAATGCTCATGGCACACAAGCCAGTATGAACAGACATGGCTACCCGCAAGTGGGTATCCACCGCTTCTAACTCTTCGCAAGCCAAACCCCACGAGATGTAATCCATGCCTTGACCACCATATCGGACCGGAAAGCACAGACCCAAAATACCGAGTTCGCCCATCCGTTTTAAGGAAAAAGGAACCGGTTCTTGCTTGCGGTCATATTCTTTTATTACGGGTGCGATTTCTTTTGTTGCAAAATCACGTACCATTTTTTGAGCCATGAGATGCTCTTTGTTTATTGAAAAGTCCATAATTACTCCTATTTTTTAATTATACCAACCCAACACGTGGCTGCGGCGCATGCTGGTTGACAAAAGTCTGAAAGGGGATAAAATACACAGGCTTAACCCAAAACATGCCGAAGTGGCGGAACGGCAGACGCGCTACGTTCAGGGCGTAGTTCTCGTAAGGGAGTGAGGGTTCAAATCCCTCCTTCGGCACACTGCAAAAAAACCTTGTTTTCAAGGTTTTTTTGTTTAACGAAGAAATTAATCGAAATGGTAAAATGAAGATGATGAAAATTGGTCGATTTACTATTAACATTCAGCGTGTGGCAATCTTCTTGGGGTTGGCAATTTTATTGCTAATGATTATGGATTTTAATGCGCGTATGGCCGAATTAATTCGCTTACAAAACGAAGCCAGCACCGTTCAAATTCGTGCAACCAACGTAGCCATTACCCAATTGGCGCTGCAAACACAGGCGGCTTATGCCACTTCAGATTTTGCGGTAGAAGAATGGGCGCGTGAGCAAGCTGGCATGGCTCAACCCGGCGACCAAGTGGTTATTCCTCTCCCTGTTCCAGGCTTTACCCCCGCGCCTGAGCCTACACCAACGCCTATTTTTGAAAACCTAACAAAATTAGATATTTGGATTGAACTTTTGTTTGGAAAATAAGTCCTCCATTTGGGGGATTATTTTTTTATGCAGAATGGAAAAGCGCACGTATAATATTTAATTATGCTGGAAAAAATTTATCGGTTTTATTTTCCTGCCATTTCTTCTCAAGAACGTTTTAGCATTAAACAAACGCTCTACTTATTTTTGCGGATTTGTGCCACCGCTACACTTTTACATGGGTTATTAATCGTTTACTTTGGGGGAATTTCAGACGAACGGTTAATTTACAACGGTTTAATTCTCTTAACTACTTTAGTTTGCTGGTATCTAGCACACATCGGATTCATTCGTCAAAGCAGCTTAATTTTTTTAATTTTAATTTGGGCGATTATTTCTGGCATCATCATTAATCAACAAGGATTAAAAAGCAACGCCGTCGAAGGCTTACTTCTCATTATTGTTGCCGCATCTTTACTGCTGGGCGTACGCTACGGATTCATTTTTTCAGTGTTGAGTTTGCTCACCCTTTCTTTTGTACTTTGGTTAGAAACAAAAAATTTTCTTATTCCAAACGAGGCCTATCTCGCATCCTACGAATGGGCTTCAGCCATCATCTACATTGCATTAACTTGGGTGTTAATGGCAATTGCAATTCGCAACTTAAGAAAAGCCATTAAGACATCTTATTTTGAGCTGCAAGAAAAAGAAAAAAACGAACGTGAGTTAGAAGAACAAGCCGAGTACCTTTCTGCTTTGCACGAAACCACCCTAACCATTATTAATCGTTTAGAACTCTCACCTTTGCTTGAATCAATTCTTAACCGCGGCGAAGTGATTGCAAAATCTGAAAATGGGTATATTGACATGGTTTCTCCCAACCAAGAAGAAATGGTGTTAACCATTGGCCATGGCATATTTACCAACGCCGTAGGAAAAATAAGCAACCCTAAAACGGGTCTTTCGCATCAAATTAAAATTCATAAAAAAGTAATTGTGGTGGATGATTACAACACTTGGGAGTTTGCCAGCCCAAGCTATATCAATAGCGGGTTTTATGCCATTTTAGGCATCCCGTTAATTTCTAATCACAACTTGGTAGGTGTGATTGGCGTTGCCAAAACAAACCCCGATGAAAAGTTTACCGAAACCGAAATTGAGCGATTAACCCAATTTGGTGAGCTGGCTTCGTTGGCTTTATCCAACGCGGAACTTTATCAGGCTGCCCAAGCTGAACTGGCCATCCGTATCGAAACAGAAACCGCTCTGAGAAATAGCGAAGCCAACTTAAACCTAGCAATGAACGCGGGCAACATGGCAACTTGGAATTGGGACGCGGCCAGCAACCAACTATTTTGGTCTGAAAAGACCTCGCTTATCCTTAATTTAAACCCAGAACAATTGGGCAATACCTTTGATGATTTTATAGAATTTGTTTATGCGGCTGACAAACAAAAAATTATGCGCCGCTTTCAAAACACACTAGATGACCAAGGCGACTCTTTTTTTGTTCAATTTCGCACAGTAGATAAAGATAACCAAGTTCATTGGGTAGAAATTAACGGAAAAGTATTTGTTAACGAAGATAATATTGTAAGCAATGTTGCTGGAACCATTATCGATGTGACCAGCCGAATAAAAGCAGAACAAGAAATTAAACAAGCCAATAATCGCTTAAAAAACTATACCGAAATGCTCGAACGGCGCACCACTCAATTTCAGTTGGCAGCAGATGTGGCCCGCGCCGCCAGCGAATTATTGAATCCTGATGAATTAATTCAGACAATGGTAGATTTGGTATGCGAACGTTTTAACCTTTACTATGTTGGTTTATTTTTAACAGACGAGAGCAAAGAATGGGCTATTTTAACAGCCGGAACCGGTGAAGCCGGTAAGACTTTAATTAATAACCAGCACCGTTTAGAAGTGGGAAACACATCAATGGTGGGTTGGTGCATATTAAATCAGCAGCCCCGCATTGCGCTGGATGTTGGCGGAGAGGCTGTCCGCTTTAATAACCCTATTTTGTCTCAGACGCGTTCAGAGCTAGCCCTGCCCTTAATCGCCCGTAATGATGCGATCGGGGCGCTGACCATTCAAAGTGAAAAAGAAGCCGCCTTCTCAAAAGAAGATATTGTCGCTTTTCAAACCATGGCAGACCAACTTGCCAATGCCATTTTAAATGCGCGCTTATACAAGCAACTACAAAAAGAATTAGAAGAGCGAAAACAAATTGAAGCGGAAATTAGGAAATTAAATAGTGAACTGGAAGACCGTGTTCGCGAACGAACAGCCGACTTGGCAGCTACCGAGGAAACCTTTAGAGCCTTGGCTGAAAATAACCCCCTGCAAATTACTCGGTATGATGCTTCTGGGCGGTATATGTACATTAACCGCATTGCGACCGGCGAAACTCTAACCAAAGAAGATGTACTCGGAAAAACTATCCGAGAAGTGATTGGCGATGCCCCCGTTGTAGACTATGCCGAAAAATGTATTAAACAAGTGTTTGAAACTGGTCAGCCGATGCAAACCGAATATGAAATTGGTGATTTCACCGCTGCCTGGTGGTTAGCCCCAGAGTTTGACTCGCAGGGGAAGGTTGTAACAATTATTTCTACCACCATGAATATTAGTGATAGAAAACGAATGGAAGAGGAGTTACGCCAAAGAACCCACGAATTACAAACCAGCAACCGTGAACTTGAAGCCTTTTCTTATTCTGTTTCGCACGACTT
>CAYOGW010000020.1:7786-18003 GCA_964403635.1 uncultured Anaerolineaceae bacterium
CAATCTCCTTTAACCGGGGAACAGAAACTTACTTTTTCTGGATTAAATTATTTTGATGAAAACGATGCATTACGTTTAGAGTTGATGTTAGAAAAACTTGAACAACCCGAGCAAATTATTTTACAAACATCCACTGGTGATGAACAAGAATATTGGCATGTCGGGCAAGTTCGATTTAACGTCAATCAGGATGAAGTTGTTTTACAAATTTATGAAAATGACTACGGTTATTTTTTACCGTTTGCAGACGCCACAGCCCCCAAAGAAACCTACGGCGCGGGTCGATATCTTGAACCGCACGATTTAGGCGGCGGGCGGCTACTGCTCGATTTTAATTTGGCATATAACCCCTACTGCGCTTATAACGAAAGATGGTCTTGTCCATTACCGCCGCTAGCCAACCGCATTAAAGTTCGCATTGAAGCGGGTGAGAAAAACTTTCATGACTAGAAACGAGGCGGCCACAGGGTCGCCTTTTGTCTCATTAATTAATTAGTGAGTGAGTAAATGATGAAGAAACCTTATACAATCATTAACGCTGCTATGACCGTGGATGGCAAAATTGATACTTACGAACGCCAAGGAGCTACGATCTCTTCGGCAGAAGATAAAATGCGCGTCTTGGCTCTTCGAGCAGAGATGGATGCCGTTTTAGTTGGCGGAAAAACCCTCAACACTGAGAACCCAAAATTAACCGTTAAATTACCGGAATTAATGCAAAAAAGACGAGAAGCGGGTTTGCCTGAAAACCCTGCCAAAGTTGGCATTTCGTCTCAGATTCGCATTGACCCGCAAGGTGATTTTGTAATGGCTGGTCCTGCGCGGCGCATTCTCTTTACCACCCCAGCCACCCCCACCGCTACCATTGATACGCTCGAAAAACTGGGTATTGAGGTACACATCCATAGCGGTGAACGGGTTGATTTAATTAAAATGATGGAAACTTTAAGTACCTTTGGCTTTAAAAAAATACTACTCGAAGGCGGCTCTACCATCATTGCCGAATTTATTCGTTTAGGGCTGGCGGATGAATTACAGGTTTATTTAGCGGCAAAAATATTCGGTGGGGAAAATTCTCCAGCATTGGTGGGCGGCGCGGGTTGGCCCGCCTCTATGGCAAAAACACTAAAGCTAGAGAATGTTCAAAAAATTGACCAGCAAGGTGGTCTCTTAATCCGCTATCTATTTTCCAAATAAAAAATTAATACAAAATACTTAAGCCATACGGTATGATTAATGGATGAAGGAGCTTTAAATGACAATTACACAATTACCGGTAGAAGAATTATTACGCGAAAACGAAAATCATCAATGCGAAGGTTGCGGCCCGGAGGGTATTTGCGTGAAAATTATTTCGATTGCTGAACTACCCACCCGATTTGGTGATTTTCAAATTGTTGCTTTTGAAAATAATCAGGACGGAAAAGAACATGTTGCCATTGTGCGCGGGGATGTAACCGGAGGACAAAATATTCCCGTTCGGCTGCACTCCGAGTGTTTAACCGGCGACGCCTTTGGTTCTTTGCGCTGCGATTGCCGCGACCAACTAGAAGCCGCTTTAATGGCGATTGGTCAGGAAGAAAAGGGGATCGTTTTATACCTGCGCCAAGAAGGGCGCGGCATAGGCTTAACCAATAAAATTAAAGCCTACGCCCTGCAAGACTACGGTATGGACACAGTAGAAGCCAACTTGGCATTGGGCTTTCGAGATGACGAAAGAGACTACGCCGTCGCCGCTCACATGCTGATGTCTCTCAAGGTGCAGTCTATTCAACTGATGACCAACAACCCAAGAAAATTAAACGACCTTACCACCTACGGTATAAAAATTAATGGGCGTTTGCCGCATATTTTGCCCAGCAACCCGCACAACGAATTTTATTTACGCACCAAAGCTGAGAAATCAGGTCACATGATTAATTTAAAAGACCTGAAAGGCAAAGTACGCTTACCCGAACAAAGTGACCGCCCCGTGATTAAAGGCATGACCCCAGAGCAAATTAATGCCCTGTTAGATTAAGAAAATAAAAAGCCTGTCTGATAAAACAGACAGCTTTTTATTTGAGCCACTGGCTCACCCCATGCGCCGCCCACCGCCCAGTGGATACACTGGCTGTGAGCAAATATCCGCCAGTTGGGGCTTCCCAATCCAGCATTTCTCCCGCGCAAAACACACCCGGGATTTTTAATATCATTAATGACTGATTTAATGCCTGAAACGAAACCCCACCCGCCGTGCTGATGGCTTCGGCAATGGGTCTTGGGCGAACCAGCGAAATAGGCAACTGTTTAATAGCGGCTGCCAATTGTGCTGGGTGATTAAGGTTTTCTCTCGGAATAAATTCCCATAATAAGCCCGTTTTTACCCCTTTTATGCCTATCGTTTTTTCTAAATAGCTGCTGATTGATTTTGAACCGCGCGGCTTAGATAATTGATTAATTAATTTCTCAAGGTTCCAATCGGGCATTAAATCTAAGTGAATGGTAGCCGAACCATTTAACTTAATAGCATCTCGAATATGGGCAGAAGCGGCATAAATTAAACTCCCTTCTACACCATCTTTTGTCACTATAAATTCACCTTGCTGGTAAAAGTCTTGAAAACTTAAGACCACTGGTTTAATCGGCAAACCTTCAAATTTATTTTTAAAATGGTCACTCCAAGCCACATCAAAACCGCAGTTAGATGGTTCTAAGGGACTTATTTCAACACCCTGATTAATTAATATTTCTGTCCAGCTCCCAGTAGAACCCAGCCGAGGCCAACTGCCGCCGCCCAACGCCAGCATAACCGCATCGGCAATATCTTCTTTAAACCCATCAACCGTTTCAAACAACAGATGAATTTGACCCGCTTTTTGCTCTATCCCCACCCACTTGTAATTTGGGCGCATTAAAACCCCGCCCGCTTCTAACCGTTTTAACCAAGCCCGCATAATCGGAGAGGCTTTCATCCCTACCGGAAAAACCCGCCCAGAAGTGCCCACAAAACTCTCAAACCCTAAGTCGCTCACCCACTGCCGAAAATCCGCTGGGCCAAATTGTTTCAGCATGGGCTTCAAACGACCACTAGCATCACCAAACCTGCTTAAAAATTGCTCAAAGGGCTCCGAATGGGTAATGTTCAAGCCGCCCACCCCCGCCCGCAAAAACTTTCTGCCAACGGTTGGCATGGCGTCACACAAGGTTACTTGCAGCCCTTCTGCCAAAAGCACTTCAGCGGCCATTAATCCAGCCGGACCGCCGCCAACCACAATCACATTTTTTTTATTCATTGGTTTTTTAAGTCATTAATTCTTTTTTGCAAATAAGCAGAAAAGTACCCAACATAGTGTTGCCATAAGCTCTTTAATTGCCAGTCTGAGCCGCGCACGGTGCCGCGGCAATTGGCTGCCCCGCAGGCACAAGCGAACTCATCATACGGGCTTGAATCGGCCATAGCATAATCAAAGGTAATTTCTTCACCCGCTGCAATGGCTCGCATGGCAACCAAAGAAATTTGCCCGCGAATACCGGCGTTGGGGTTACAAGAGTGATTAATAAAATCGGCGGGCTCTTCCATACCTAACGGGGCTAAATAAATCCCTTCATCCACCTGAATGGTATGGCTTTTCTCTGCTTCGGTCAAAGCCAAAACCTGCTCGTAAGTAACCGCGACACCCGTCCACACACAAATTAATTCATCTTTTATTAAAGGCTGCAAAGCAAACACAGCAAAACCGCCTTTTTCTGGCGCGCTGCGGACTTCTAATTTAGAAGAAAGATAACTTTTAAACTGGCTCATTTGTATTCATCCTACTGTTTTTAAGGTTTCGATGTCTCATTAATCCACCAAAAACCAACAATGCCAATGCCCAACCACCGCCCAACAAAAACATCACCGCGATGGGGCCGTTGTTTTCAAATAACCAGCCAGAAGCCCAAGGGAAAACAATCGCACCTACCGAGCCGCTCGCCCAAAACCAACCCGCGCGCGCGCCGGTCATTTTCATATTTCGCTCGGCATAAGCAAAGGTACTCGGAAATATCGAAGCCAAGAAAAACCCAACCCCAAACGTGCCAACCCACAAAACTGAGAGTGAACGAGGATTAATTAATATTAAACCAACAGACAAAGTAACGCCGATTAAATTGAATAATATCATTCGGGAGAGAGACATCCGCGCCGCCAAAAAGATGGCAACCAACCTGCCGAGGGTAATGGCTAACCAGTAGAGAGAGTTTAATGAAGCGGCTGCGGCGGACTCCCCCAAATTGCTTTCCATTAAATAAGTGAAAATCCAGCCGCCAAAGCTCACTTCGGAGCCAATGTATAAAAAAGCTAAAAATAAAAGAACGATATAAAAAGGGAAGTTTAAAGACGAGCTTTCTTTTTCACTTGGGTGTTGCGGCTGGCGCGGCGGAGAAGGTAAAAAGAAAAAAAGAACAGCCAATGGCAGGTTAAGCATTGCAAGAAAACGATACGCGTTGGCATCTCCGATTTGAGCAAACAAGAGCGGGGTTAAAAAACCACCCAGCCCAGCCAACAAAAACATGCCATTCATAAAAGAACCGGTTCGGGGACCGTGCGTCCAAGCCAGTAAGGTATTGCTCACCACATCCAACGCGCCTTCGCTTAAACCTACCAAGAGAAGCAACAGGCCTAAAAAGGCAAACTGGCTGGCGGTTGGAATTAAATACATCACCGCAAACGAGGTTATTAAAGCCGATGCAAGTAATTTATGTCCGGGCAAGGAATCGGTTAACCGCCCGCCGCCTAACGAGCCAACAAAGTACCCAGCGGAACGCAGCGCAAACAAACTACCCAACAAGCTTAACGCCGCGCCGGTATTTTGAGCAAAAAAAGGCAAGCTAGGACCAAGCGAGGATATGGTGGCGCCTAACATAAAAAAGGCGGCAAAATAGGCAGCAGTATTGATAAGAATTGTTTTATTCAATTAATTTTTCACAGACTTATGGAGGGTTTTTAACGCATCGAGAAGTTGATTTTGATTGACAATGACTTGGGGCAACTGAAGCCGTCTGCCCAGCCGCGTTAGTTGGGGCGGCTCTACATAGGTGCTGGCAAGCACTTCTTCTTGGATTAAGACTTGCTCGGCGGGTCCATCTAATAAAATTTGACCCTGCCCCATGGCAATCATGCGCTGAAAGTTCTCGGCACAAAAATCGATATCGTGGGTAATAGTGATAACCGTTTTCCCTTGCGCGGAGAGATGTTTAATGACCCGCGCGATGCGGGCAATGCTGGCGGCATCTTGGCCGGTGGTGGGCTCATCTAATATCACAATGGGGGTATCCATTGCCAAAATAGAAGCCAAGGCGGTCATTTTTCTCCACGTTGGAGAAAGGTCGTAGGGGTTCGTCTCACGTTGGTCGGTTAATTCTGTTAGAGAAAGCGCTTCTTCTACCAGCGCATCTCGTTTGGCTGGCTCAAAACCAAGATTTTTCGGTCCGAAAGCCACTTCTTCTGCGACTGTTTTACAAAATAATTGTTCGTCTGGATTTTGAAAGACATAGCCCACGCGCGAAGCCAATGTTGAAACCGGCATGTTGCGGGTATTCCAATCTTCAATCAATACATCGCCAGCAGTGGGTTTCAATAGCCCGTTTAAATGCTTAACTAGCGTTGTTTTTCCTGAACCGTTTTGACCAACAATGGCAACTAACTCACCCGTATTAATCATTAACGAAACGCCGCGCAAAGCCTGTACCCCTGCCGGATAAATATGCTGTAAGTGAGAAATATTAATTTGCATGCGGGTTATTTTCCTGAAAACCCTTTCACGGCTTCATCTAAGGTTATGGGTAGGCGGCGATTATTAGGCCACAAATTAATGGCTTGAGCCGACCGCGCAGCAAGGGTATAACGAGAAAGCCCGAACCCTTTTTCTTCTAAAATTGGGGAGGTCAGCACTTCTTCTGGCTTCCCATCCAGCAGGATTTCACCTTCGTGCAAGGCTATCACGCGGTCTGCGAAGGCGGCAATCCACTCTATTTTGTGTTCAGCCATCACCACACTCATGCCACTTTCGCTGAGTGTTTTAATCACCTGAAAAACTTCTCGAGTGCCAATGGGGTCCATTTGTGAGGTGGGTTCATCTAACACTAATAATTTTGGCCGCATCACCAGAATCGATGTCAACGCCACCCGCTGCTGCTGCCCGCCTGAAAGCGCGTAGGGAGAACGCTCAGCTAAACCTGTAATACCAGTTAAGGCCATGGCTTGCTTAACCCGCTCTTGCATTTCATCTCGTGGAACGCCTGTGTTTTCTAATCCAAAAGCAATTTCTTCAAAAACGGTGTATTTCGCTCCCGAAATTTGATTAAACGGATTTTGAAACGCCAAGCCGACATTTAACACCCACGCGTCTAAAGAGGATGCTTGCGTTTCAATCCCAGCCACTTCCACCGTGCCACTTAATTCACCTTTATAAAAATGCGGTACAAAGCCCGCCAAGGTATAGCACAGGGTAGATTTTCCGGCCCCATTCGGACCAATCACTGCCACAAACTGACCTTCCTCGATTGAAAAGTTAAGCCCCTTTAAAACAGGAGTCTTTGTCAGCGGGTATTGGTAAGTAACATTGGTTAATTTTACGAGAGCCATAACCGCCCTATGAATACAGCAATTACCAAAACAACAAAAATCCATCGCAGTAATTTATCTAGTTGCGTATCTGCAATTTCTCGCAGGCTTGTGCGCGGCGTGTTTGCCATAAAAGCCCGCGCTTCAATCGCAATAGCACGCTCTTCTACTTCAACCAGAGAGCCAAAGACCAACGGGCTAATTAATGGCAGCAGCGCACCCATTCGCCGAAACATGCTTCCTTCGGTTTGCAAACCGCGCGAACGCTGGGCATCCATAATGGTATTGGCTTTAGCTTGCATTTGCGGCAATATTTGCAAAGTGGAAGTGATGACATAGGCGATGGTCGCTGGCAAACCGCGCCGTACCAAATCGCCCATTAATTCGCTGGGATGCGTGGTTAATATTAATAAAATAAAAGAAGATACCATCACAAAAATGCGAGAAGCGTTTTGAAAAGCGGTTGCTAAATTATCCGTTTTTAAACTTAAAAACCAAAAACGCCATAGTTCTGTGCCGCCTTCGGTTAAGAAAAAACTTTGCATCACAAATAAAAACCCAACCACGGGCAGCAATAATCGCAAAACAACCATCAAATATTCTTTTTGCACTTTGCCAACAAAACTTAAAATCAACATTAAAGTCAGCAAACTAACCCCGGTCCAATACCAACGGCTGGCATAAGAGATTAAGATAGCCGCGAAGACTACCGTCAGCTTGGTTAGCGGATTCAGTCTGTGGAGCAGGCTATCTCGTGAGATGTAAAATGAAAGTCTCTCGTGCATGGTGTCCTACTTAAATGTGATTTATTTTATCGCAGAAAAAAACTGTTCAGCCGCATCCGCAATAAAAAACCGCAGGCTCTGTTTAAGAACCTGCGGTTTAATTAAAACGATTTAACTAGCCGCCCAATAAAGAGCCAAGCACAGTGGCGGCCACAGCCACCAAAACTACCACAACCACCACAGCCAAAATTAATTGGGTGTTGCGGCTGCCTTCTTCCACTTCCACATTTTCGGGGCGCGGGAAACGGCTTAAATAACGAGCCGATAACCCCTGAAGAATAGCAAAAGCAACCATGGCGGTGGTAATCTTATCCACTGGTTCTACCAAAAAGCCAGTGCTTAAAACAGCCGAGAGCATGCCCTGACCGGTTTGCATTAAATAAGCGGTGATGAAAGAAGAGCCGCTGGCGGTAATGCCGCCAAACAAATAAACCGAAATCGGGGTGGAAACCAACGCTGCGGTGACAGCCACAATAAAGCCGGTCACAATCACCTTCCACCAAGATTTAAACAAGCCGTTTTGAGCACAAAGACCCGCCACCAAACCAATGAAGAATGCCACCGGCCACCAAGGGAAAGCGTTGGGGTCAAAAGCCAGCCCCCAAACCATGTTTGAAAGTGCGCCTGTCAAAGCGCCAGCCCAAGGGCCACAGATGACGGCTACCAAAACAGTGCCGATGCTGTCTAAAAAGACAGGCAATTTAAGCGCCACTACAATTTGCCCAACCACAATATTAATGGCAATGGCAACGGGCATCAGCACCCAAGTCATGGTATTAAAGTCTTTCTTAATCATGTCTAACAGTTTCATATCCTTCTCCTTTTGGTTGAAAAAAATGATTCAGTTGCCCAATGGGCGAATTCACTTACTAAAACCCAACTTAATTAAAATAGTGACACAAACGTAGCGGGCTACCCCAAGCCGCCTCCGTTAAATAGATTTTGCCAAACGCTCCATGCGCTCTAAAAACAACTCAATAAACGCGCGGCCTTTAACCTTCATGGCTACGCGCATATTAACTGGCTTTTTGGTAATGTGATAAAAGTCTGCAAAGGTCTTGCCCATTGAAACCCCGCCAGCGATATCCACATCGACATAGACTTCTTCATATTCGCATAAATCGGGCTGAAAGATTAATGCCAACGCCAACGGATCATTAATCACACAGCCGTCTATTTGCTGGTATTCATCATGAAATTCCATATAGAAACGGGTTGAATCGGCAATGAACTTGGGGATACCACTGGGCAGGCTTTGCAGGCGGGCTACATCGGCCGGAGACAAGACGCATTGATAGGTCACATCTAACGGCACCAAAGTGGTCGGGATGCCCGCATGGAAGACAATATGCGCGGCGTGCGGGTCCACATAGGTATTAAACTCTGCCAGCGGCGTGGTATTGCCATCATAACGAATCGCGCCGCCCATAATATACAAACTCTTTACGGCTGGGGCAAAACGCGGCTCTTTGCGGATGGCAAGCGCCAAATTGGTTAACGGCCCAATCGGCGCGATGACAATCTCGCCAGGGTTTGCCAGCACTGTTTCAATCATAAAATCCACCGCATGGCGAGAATCAACTTTGATTGTTGGCTCCGGCAGTTCAGCATAACCCAAACCGGTATTTCCGTGAGTTTCTGGCGCCAAAAGAGACGGCTGAACCAGCGGCAATTCACAGCCGTTGGCTACCGGCACCTGCATGGCTTTTGCCAACTCTAAAACAGCCCTGCCATTGCGTGACCCTTGCAGCATTGAACAATTGCCATGCACAATGCTTAAGCCTTCTAGCTTAAGTTCTGGAGAAGCCAGTGTTAATAAAATTGCCAAAGCATCGTCAATGCCTGGGTCCGTATCAATAATTATTCTTTCCATTTAATTAATCATTCCTTAATTGCAAAAATTTTTGCACTTCTGCTAATGTTGGTAAAGAGGGCTGTGCCCCAAACTTGCTAGCCGCCAACGCCCCACAGGCATTACCAACCCGCATGGCTTCTTCTACACTGTGACCCTGAGCCAACCAAGCGGCTACACCACCAATAAAAGCATCGCCCGCGGCGGTCGTATCTACCGGATTAATTGTATACGCGGGAATATGTTTTTCCTCATCTGAATTAATTAATAATGAACCATTTGCCCCTAGTGTAAGCAAAACGGTTCGAACACCTTGCTTGATTAACGAACGCGCACAATCTGCCATGCCTGAAACATCATCCGATTGGCAGCTGGTTAATTGCTTTAATTCAGTTTCATTCGGGATGATGATTTCGATATTTTTTAGCAATTCAGTGGATAAAGCTTGTGCCGGAGCAGGGTTTAAAATTACTTTACAGCCTGCCGCGCAAGCTTTTTGAGCGGCATATGCAACGACAGACAACGGGATTTCTAATTGCAAAAGCAACAAGCCGTAGTCAGCAAAATTAATGAAATCAATCTCCGCTGCCGAAACTAATGCATTTGCCCCTGCCGATAGCACAATTTGATTTTCTCCGGCGGCATTAACCGTAATTACCGCTGTTCCCGTAGCTGACTCTTTAATTTTTACTTGAGAAACATCCACCCCGCTGGCTTGAAGGTTATTCATTAACATCGGACCAAAGGCATCTTGCCCAACTGCTCCCAGCATGTGAACCGTAGCCCCCATCCGCGCCGCCGCGACAGCCTGATTGGCCCCTTTGCCGCCCGCGATTACTTGAAGGTCATCTCCCGAAAGAGTCTCACCTGCCAACGGGAAATGTGGCACGCGCACCACCAAATCTGCATTCAACGAGCCAATCACAAGGATGGGTTTCATTCAGTTATTTTAGCATGGGGATTTCTAAAGAATATAGAAAGATGAAAGAAGAAT
>CAYOGW010000020.1:18103-30146 GCA_964403635.1 uncultured Anaerolineaceae bacterium
TTCAGTTATTTTAGCATGGGGATTTCTAAAGAATATAGAAAGATGAAAGAAGAATCAAGCTCGTAGCATCCATCTGATGAAAATTAGAGAGTGCATTATAGTAAAAATCCCTGCATGGTGAAGGGATTTTATTGTCGAGGGAGAGATTTGTAGCATCCCCCATCGGGGAAACCCAAGAACGAGTTAAATAAAAAAAGCCCCTTACAGGGCTTTTTTACAGTGGCGAGGGAGAGATTTGTAGTATCCCCCTTGGGGAAACCCGAGAACGAGTTAAATAAAAAAAGCCCCTTACGGGGCTTTTTTACAGTGGCGAGGGAGAGATTTGAACCCTCGACCGAGCGATTATGAGCCGCTTGCTCTGCCACTGAGCTACCTCGCCAAAAGCGGACGAAATATTACTACACTAGCGGTCTCTTGTCAATTGACGCGCATTTTATGGTGTTATCAAGTACAATCGTTGCTTCCCAATTACTAATTTCAAGGGATTAAGGAGATTAAATGAGTGACTCAACCGTAAAAGATGATGTAGTGGTTTCGATGGATTATTCCCTGCATGTGGATGGCGAATTAATTGATTCGTCTCAGGGACAAGAACCACTGGATTTTATCCAAGGCAGCGGCAGTATCATCCCGGGCTTAGAAAATGAACTATATGGCATGAAAATTGGTGAAAGCAAAAAAGTCGTCGTTTCTGCGTTGGATGGTTATGGCGAACTGCACGAAGAAGCCTTCACCGAGGTTCCACGCGACCAATTTCCATCTGACATCCCCATGGAAGTTGGCACCGAAATTCAAGTACGCGATGAAGAAGGTCACCCCATGCATTCCCGCATCGTCGAAGTGAACGATGACAGCGTTAAATTAGACTTCAACCATCCTTTGGCTGGCAAGGAACTGCACTTTGACATTAAAATTGTTGGGTTGCGAGACGCCACCGAAGAAGAATTGGCACATGGACATGTCCACCACGAAGGACACGATCATTAAAATCTACAATTCAGCTTAACCCATAAAAGCGCTGGACAGATAAAAGAACTTTAATTCTCCCTGATCTATCCAGCGCTGATATTTTTAAGAGTGTGTATTCAAGATTTCTAAGACATCCTTCATAGCAAAAATAACTCTTTTATTTTATTATTTATTACTTTCAGAACGATTCTTGATAATTCGCAAAGCATATTCTTGAACATTATGTAACAACAAATCAGTCCAAAAACCAGCATACATATTAAGATGGGTAGTCAATGTATGTCTACTACTTAAGTGAAGAACGACATTATTTTCATCAATTTTTTCAATCCAATAATCCATTTCTGTGACATCAAGATACTTACTCCCTATCATTTTAAATGGAGGCGGTGCGGTTGATTGCCCATTTGGTGAAATTAAAAATTGGATTCGGTTATTTTCATCCCAATAAGTAATCGTTTCAGTAAAGATTAAACCGTTTTCAAATATTGCCCTTCGTTCACCGCCTACCCCATCATGTGTCAAAGTAGCTTCTATAAGTTTTGGAATTCCAAAGCTGTGAAATACACTGTGCTGTTGCTCATTTTCATTAATTTCTGGAATACTGATGATATTTTCCCACACAACATTTGCTGGCGCGTTAATGCTAATTTGATTTTCAACTAACCTATTGGATTCATTAATTGGCAGTTTCATTTCAAAAGGTGTCACAAGATAAGGGGCTAACAAAATAACACTCAGCAACGTATTTTGAGAAGTGCGTGATTTTGAAGTATTTGATGATTTTTCACGAAACAAGAACCCGCCTAAACTTGAAAAAAATAGAAAAATTGGAAGCGCCATTAAAATACAAATTGCCGCTTCAAAAGCTAGAACTATGCTGCCAATTGCCACAATTAAGATAGATAGCCATGGCATAAAAATTGCATAAAGAATAGATTTTCGAAATTCGGTTGGAGCAAGCATAATTGTTAATGAACCGATAGCAAGAGGAACCAATACAAGAAACCCCGATGTCATCGTTGCAAAAAGGAAAGAAAAATCTTTGTTTGCAAAAACAAGTCTTACTAGAAGAGCATAAAGTAATGCAATTGGCAGTCCAGAAAAAGTTGAAAGTATTGTTTTTGTAAATTTATTCATTACTTGTACCTATGAATTTATTTGTGCGTAATTTATTTGTGGTTTCTCGTTTGTAATTAATTTTAGTTCTTCACGATATGGCAAATCCTGAGGTAATTTTAATTCCCAAACCAAACCAAATTTTTTAAGAATATTTAAAACCCACCATCCAATATCAAATTGACCCTTATAAATTCCCATTTTTGCTGATTCAGGAAAAGCATGATGGTTGTTATGCCATGCTTCACCCATTGTTATAAAACCCGCAACATCCACGTTATAACCCTGTACCGCTGCGCCTTCAATTTCCCAGTCCCTTGTTCCACTATTATGGGCAAAATAGCCAACCAGCCAATGCCCTGTTAGTTGAATTGGAATACGAATGCAAATTCCCCAAATCACCCACGACCAACCACCTACTAAATAGAATAGTATTACCCAAGGTATTTGTTGTAACATCCAAGTTTTTTCCATGAATTGGTAAACTTTATCTTCGCCAACTTCTGTTTCAGGGGTAAAAGTTGGTGGAAAATCAAGCCTTAAATCACAATGAAGTTGCCACCACCCATCTTTTAAAAAACCACTACCGTGTTTTAAATAGTTATGACATTCAGAGTGCCGTTGTGCCCAATCTCGTATATCATGTGCCTTCATCATTCCAAATGGACCTGCCATTCCAAAGACAGTTCCAAGATGAATAAAGAAATACTCCACCCATTTTGGGCATTTATAACTTTTGTGTATCAATAACCGATGCATACCTAGTGAATGTCCTAAGCATGCTGTTATTGCAGTGAAAGTTAAAAACAAAAGGAATGAATCAATCGAATAGGTGAAAATTCCACCGATTAAACCTATAAGAAAATGAGATGTAATCCAAACTGACTTTTTCCAAGACCAATACACACGCCCTTCAATTGGGTTTGTTTTCTCACTGACCCTTACCATGCGAAATACAGCTTTATCAATATCCATGATCATCTCCTTTACACGAATTATTAAAAGCGAAATTTCAGCAACGCTACTTAAGCCACTAATTATTAATTAACATTAGTATAAGAACAACAGCCAATAAGCTGCAAAAGAAATTAACCCAATCGTTATTTAACCAGCGCCAGCCGCGAATTAAATTGGTGGGTGTGTTACATAAATGCAGCGGATGCCGTTCGGTCTCTTTTTGGCAAGCCGGACAGTAATACATGGTTTGAACCGTTGCGCCAAGAAAACTATCAAACAGCGAACCGGCTAACCCTGCCAGAGCGATGAAAAGCCCCATCCAAACGGAGACAGGCTGGGGGGAGACCGCTACCGCCAAAAAGCCGATTAACCCGCCACCCGCCAAAGAGGCCAGCAAGCCGATTAATGAGATTCCGCCCGAAGTGCCTTTTTCTACCACTTTATTTAAATTGGTGATTATGCGGGGCGGGTTTGGGTTTAACACGCCCAATTCGGTTGCCCACGTATCGGCATTAACCGCCGCCAGTGACGCGGCAAAAGCCAACCACGGCCAAGTTTGAGTTGGGAAGAAATAACTTAACCCAGCGAAAAGCACAGCCAGACCACCATTACCAAATACTTGCCCCGCATCTCGTTGGCTGCCTTTGGAAAATTTCTCGTCTAACCCTTGTTTGTTTGTTTTAAACGCGCGGGATAATGCTGAGGAAGTAATAAAAAAAGAGAGCAGCAAAACGGCCCATTGCCAGCCGCCTACCCCAAAAATAACTGAGCCAACCAACACGGCAGCCCAAGCGCCAGAACGGCTTAAACTGTGGGCGCGGTACGCCAAATAAGAAATGGCGCTGGCAAGCAGAATACCGAATAATAGATTCATTAGATAGTTAAAATAAATAAAACTGAAAAAAGAAAAATAAGCGAAGTAAAACCAGTGGCAGCCCACAGAATTAAAGATAAGATGCGCTGCTCTACTCGCCGATAAAAAAACAAACCCGCGCCCCAACTAAGCAAACTAAAGAAAACACTAAGCAAAGGAATTAACAAGAGTTGAACTCCCGGCACCGGCTCTAGCGGCTGCCGAGCAGCATTAAAACCTAACGAAATACTTGGCAAACCCGGAAGAATTAACCCAACCCAAACAAACAACCCAATATTGACAAAAAGGCTAAATAACCATAAAAACCGAGCGGTTTGATTTTGCCAAGCCTCGGCAACAATAAATGAAGGATAAACCGAACGCCCGGGGGCTTGCGCGAGGCTTCCCATTTCGATGATGGATTGAAAAGCCTGTAAAAAAGCGGTAGTATCGGCAGGGGAAATAACATAAACACGCTTGGCTGTCGCAACCAAAAGTAACTGGTCTTGTTCAGAAGCCATAAACTCTGCCACATTCATATCGGCATGTTTGACGAGCCCTACCAGCCCTCCGGGCAGCCCGGGCCAAGGCAATTGCAGCGGGGTTACAAGGTCTGATGCTGGGCGAACCCATTCGACATCGGCCACTGGAATTTCTTCCACCCGTAAGCCCCAAACCAAACGCAAATGTTCTCGGTCTAAAGAGTAGGTAGAACGAATTAAAGAATACAACCGATACGCCAAGACCGGCGCGGGAATTAAACCAGCCAAAATTAACAAAACAAACCCAGTAAATAAGGGGCCTGGTGCGGTAGTGGTTACCCCCCAAACCCCAGCCAACATAAATAAAAGACACAAAGCGATTAACAAAACATGAACCGAAATGCCGCGCTGACGAGGCGGCGGAAAATGCAGGGTATCCCACATATTAAGCGGCTGCCACTTCCTCGCGGATGATGTTGCAAACATACTCCACTTGCTCTTCGGTCATCACCCCACTAAAGGGGATGGCCAACCCGCGCGCGCCTAAATCTTCTGTTACGGGGAAATCTCCAACTTGGTAGCCAAAACGTTCGACCATATAAGGCTGTAAATGAATGGGGATAAAGTAAGGCCGCACGGGAATGCCGCGCGCTTCTAAACGACGCGCCATTGTGCTGCGCTCTATCTTCTTATCAAATTTAATGACATAAACAAACCAAGACATGCGCGTGGTTTCTGGGGCGATATAAGGAATCTCCACCCCTGGGATTTCACTCAAGCGCTCGCTATACCAGCCCGCAACTTGCTCCCGTTTATTCAGCAACTCATCCAGCCGAGTCATTTGTACCCGCCCCATCGCGGCAGACATCTCGTCTAGGCGATAATTGTAGCCAAGGTAGGTATGCTCCAGCCACGTATCACCCGGCGCGCGGCCTTGGTTTCGCAAGGCCAACATCATATTAGCCGCCTGACTATCACTGGTGATAATCACGCCGCCTTCGCCGGTGGTGATTTGCTTATTTGGGTAAAAAGCAAAAACACCATAATCACCCAGTGTGCCAGCGGGGCGTCCTTTATACGTCGCGCCTAAGGCTTCACAGGAATCTTCAATGACTTTTAAGCCATACTCTTTTGCAACAGCATTAATCGCATCCATGTCGGCAGGCTGACCAAACACATCAATTGGCAGCAAAGCTTTCAGCAAAGCATTTTTACTTACCCCTTTACGCGGCAAATATTTTTCAATGTTCTTCGCCGCGTCCGCCAGCAAAGCTGGATCCATGTTGCCAGTTCGCGGGTCAACATCCACAAAAATAGGAATTACATTTTCAAACAGCAAAGCGTTGCTCGAAGCCACAAATGAGAATGGTGTTGTAATCACCAAATCGCCCGGTTTTAATCCAGCGGCGTGAACACACAAATGCAGCCCCGCCGTGCCAGAATTCACTCCAATGGCGTGGGTCGCGCCGGTTAAATCCATAAACGATTGCTCAAACTGTTTAATTTCATTGCCCATACTTAAGTTGGGTGTATTTAAAACAGCCAAAACAGCTTGTCGTTCGGCATCTGTTAGGTCTGGAGAAGACATTGGAATTTGCATTTTTAATTTTTCCATTTCTGGGTATGTTTTAAGAAATTAATCGCAGCACATCTGCCAGCGGAATATTTTTATTTTCTGCTTCTGCGCGATATTTTAATTCTACCATTCCCTCCCTTAAGCCACGTTCGCCTACTGTCAGCCTTATCGGGCAGCCAATTAAATCCGCATCGTTAAACTTCACACCCGCCCGCTCGTCACGGTCATCCAGCAAAACTCTCAATCCCACACTTTGCAATTGCTGCTGTAATTTAATCGCTTCAGCAACCGTATCCATTTCTTTGCCAAGCAACGCCACAATATGCACATCAAACGGAGCGGCGGCAGCTGGCAAGGTCAAACCTTTTTCATCCCAATGTGTTTCGGCCACCGAGAGCAAAATTTGCAAATAATTGGGTTGGCCAGCCTGCATCAACACATCGGCATTCCAACCCTTTAATTCAGCACGGCAATTTATACATAAATCACCATCGTTGGCTAAAACCAAATCCGCTGTTAAATCGGCAGCATAATCTCTGCCGCAATTTGTATTAATTAAGTGGTATCCAAACCGATTCGCGCCAGCCGTTAAATTAGGAGATGTTGCAATTAAATCATCCACAACAATGAACGCATCTTTTAAATTAATCGGAGATGCGTAACCAGCCACCGCTCCCGAAGATTCAATTTCACTGGGGCTAGCCAAGCGGATTGCGCCCACCGCTTTCATTAATTTTTCCTCGCTTAGGGTTTGGTCGCCGCGCACCACCGCGAAAATTAATTTTCCGTCGGTCAAGCGAGTAAACATTAACGCTTTGGCTGTCTTGTGCTTCGGGATGTTTAAATAAGCAGCCAAGCTTTCTATGGTGTTGCAATTAGGGGTTGTTACTTCTTCAAGCGGCAAAGGGCTTTCTTGAGAAAAAACTGTTTTTGTAAATAGTGCTGTTTCACGGCCAGAAACATATCCGCAAACCGCGCAATGGATAATTTCCTGCTGCCCTTTTTCGGACAAAAAATAAACTTCTTTCTCATTCGCTAAAACAGTTAAACCCAATGCCTGAAACATATTTTGGTTTTCAAATCGGTTTTTTAACTGGTTAATGGCTTGCTGACCTAAAAACAATACTTCTTTTTCTCGAGAAAGGTAGCCCGCCCGTACCAAAAAAGCAAAACCCGCCGAACGGCTGTTGGCAGGCGCATCTCGCAGAGTTTGCAGGTTAAGTTGGCTAAAACGCATCAGCGGAGAATAATGCTTAATTAAATGGGATTACGCTTCGGGGGTGTCTGCTTCGGGCGCAGCGGCGGGTTCTGGTCCCAACCCTAAATCAACCGCGTCTTCCATTCGAATTTGACCTCGTAAAAACGCGCCTTCTTCGGTAACAAACGAGGTAGTCACCACATCTCCCCAGACACGCCCAGTGGAGCGAATTTCAAGTTTTTGAGTTGTAATGTTGCCTTTGACAGCGCCTGCCACAATGACATTGGCGGCACGAATATTTTCACAGGTGATGCGTCCGCTCTCGCCAACGACCAGCATACCGCGCAAGCCTATTTGACCTTCAAAGGTACCTTCAATGCGTACACCGCCCGAACCTGTGATTTTGCCTTCCCAGATAACGCCGGGGCCAAGCACCGATGTAATGCGTTCTACCGCTTGTACTGCGCTGGGTGTAGCCGATGGATTTACGATTGGAGCCGTTGAATTTTTCTTAAACATGATTAATTTCCTATTTTTATTTTATCATTTCAGCATATCGTCTATAATATTACTCTATGAAAAACGATACCTTCAAAATTCACGATACAGCCGGTTGGACCATTTTCATTTTTGGCGTTTTGGCATTTTTGCTTGGCCTAGCAGGCTTAATTAAGCCTGAAATCTTACTAACGATCCTCGGTTTTGATGTAGCCGAACGAGCCAGCCGCGCCGCCAGTGATTATACGCTGATTTTCTTAACTGCATCTTCTATGGCTTCTTTAAACATTGGCGTTTATTATGTTCTGGCCGCGCTAAATAATGTTAGAATATTTTATGGTTGGACGGTGCCTTTTCGTATGTTAACTTTTGTTATTTTTAGCTTGGTTATTTTTAGCGGGTTAGCCCCAATAAAATTTATGGGGGTTGCCGCATGGGAATTAACCGGTGCACTTGCTACCGGCGCAGCGTTGTATTTTGAAAAGAAAAAGGTGTCTAAATGAAATCAAAATGGATTGAACATAAAAACACCAAAATCTTTTTTCAAGATTTTGCTAACCACGACTTGGGCGAAAGCGATGCCATTCGAGAAGAGTTGGCCGAAGTAGAAAAAGTAGTTACAGCCGAAGCCGAAAATTCTGTGTTGGTGTTAGCAGATTTTAGAAACACAACCATTGGCCGCGATTTAATGGACATTCTTACCGATGCATCCAAGCATACCAAAGGTCATATTAAAAAAACCGCCGTGTTAGGCATTACCGGCACAAAACGGTTTTTAGCCAATATTTTAATGGGTATTACTGGCCAGCAATTGGTAGCCTTTGATGATGAAACAAAAGCCAAAGATTGGCTTGTACAAAAATAAAATAAAAAATCCCCTGTAATTCAGGGGATTTTTTATTTTATTCACCACTGGCTTTAAATTTATCGGGGTCTGGCATTGCCATCACATTAAACCCGCTATCCACATAGTGAATTTCACCCGTCACATGAGCAGACATGCTAGAACATAAATATACCGCCGCGTTGCCGCAATCATCAATGGTGATATTTTCTCGCATTGGTGCCATTTCAGCAAAAGTCCGGTGCATATCACGGAAGCCAGTTACACCCATCGCCGCTAACGTTCGTAACGGCCCAGCAGAAATAGCATTCACCCGAATCCCTTGGGGGCCGAAATCCCGTGCCAAATAACGCGTAGCTGATTCAAGCGCCGCTTTGGCCACACCCATCATGTTGTAGTTTGGCGCTACTTTAACCGAACCGTAATAAGTTAAAGTAAGCAAAGCGCCTCCCGGGCGCATAATCGGTTGAAAAGCCTTTGCTAAAGCCACAAAAGAGAAAACACTAATATCCATTGCCAAATGAAAACCGGCGCGGCTGGTGTCGTAAAAGTTCCCTTGCAATTCATCTTTATTGGCAAAACCAATTGAGTGAATAATAATATCAACATGACCGAAATGCTTCTTGGCTTTTTCGGCAACGGCATTAATTTGTTCATCAGAAGAAACATCACATTGTTCTACAAAATCAGCGCCGACTTCAGCAGCCAAGGGGCGAACCCGTTTTTCAAGCATATCACCGGCAAAACTAATCCCAATTTTTGCGCCTTCTCGGTGAAAAGCTTGTGTAATACCCCAAGCAATAGACTTATCATTCGCCAAACCAAAAATAAGTGCTGTCTTGCCTTCTAAGAGTCCCATTCTTCCTCCAATAGTGTTATCGATTGACTAAAAATCGCCAAGGCATGCTTTTCCAAGGCTCTGGCACAGAGTATAACCCCACTCGCTGGCCAATGGTCACGTTTTCGTCCAAAATGGTTTCGGCGGGTTCAATCCATAATTGGCTTGTTTTTTTAGTTAAATCAAGTTTATGTTGATGGATATCTAACCCGAACGCCTGAGTCAATTTTGCTGGACCATTGGTTAAATCCTTACTTTTAACATTCCCACGCCGCTGGCGGACTACGCTCCAGCCTTCTTCCACCTCAACAGCCCGAATCAACACTGCGGCGGGAAAACCCTCTACTTCAGTTACCACACACAACATCCAATGCATGCCATAGGTAAAATAAATATACGCACGTCCCGCTGGGCCATACATCCCTTCCGTGCGTTTCGTTCTGCCAGCCTTGGCATGACAGCCCAAATCGGTTTCACCCACGTAGGCTTCCGCTTCGGTGATAATTCCTGTAATACGCTCCCCGTTTAAATCACAAACCAACCGCGCGCCCAATATTTCTCGGGCAACTTGAACCGTTGGTCGCTCATAAAAACTGACAGGCAATGGGTTACTCATATCAAATGACTACGCTGACCAATTACATCCACCCGCCAACGATGCGTATCGGGATGATAAATAAAACGAGAATAAGATGTGTTTTCTAAACGAAAGCGCGGACCCTGAAAATTTGGCTGCGGCGCAATCCCTAAAATGGCATAAAAAACCATATTTAATATGGCACCATGAGAAGAAATTAAATAACGTCCAGGCTTTCGCAACAATAATCCTTGTACCGCCTGCCCGCCCCGCAGATACAAAGCCCAATCCCCTTCGCCGGTTTCGCCAATTTTTTCATAAGGGTTTACAAAGGGCGGGTCTGGATAATGCTTTTGTACTTCATCCCATGTCATGCCAGAGCGCTTGCCATTATCTCGCTCGAGCCATATCGGGTCCAATTCCACCGCTGACAGCCCCAGCCTCGCAGAAATAATTTCCGCGGTTTCGCGGGCACGTTCCAAGGGGCTGGCGATGACCGTATCAAAATTAATCCCCTCCGCAAACCAAACTTCAGCCAATGCGCGGGCTTGCTGACGCCCTTTTTCTGAAAGCGGATAGTCAGATTGCCCTTGAAAGCGGTTCTCGGCATTCCCAACCGATTCGCCGTGCCGCACAAAAGTAATATCAAATACTGTTTTCTTTTCTGCCATCTTAATCCCACTCTATTATTTCTTTAATAAATAAACTGGGCGGCCTTTAACTTGCTGAAAAATGTAGCCCACATAAACGCCAATAAAGCCCAGCAAAATCATAATAATGCCGCTGGCAATTAATAAAATAGCCATAAGAGAACTCCAACCCGGAACAATTTTGTCATATTGGCCCGTAAACCATAAAGAAAACACATATAAAATTTGTAAAGTCGCTAACACCAAAAATAATCCGCCAACACTTAATCCAATATACAAAGGCATTAAAGAGAAAGAAAAAATAGCATCCGAGGCCAACCGCACCATTTTGGCTAAAGAATATTTAGAAGTTCCGGCAAAACGTTTTGGTTCGTGATACGGCAGAATAATGCTCTTGTAACCCATCCAAGCGAACATGCCCCTTAAAAAGCGGTGATACTCTGGCATGGCTTTCAGCGCCTCTAACGCCTGTCGAGACAGTGCTCGAAAATCTGCCGCGCCTGGTTGGATGCGTGTGCCGCTAACACGATTAATTAAGTTATAAAAAATAGTTGAAGTAATTTTCTTAAAAGATATCGATTGGTCAGTTTCAATTCGCTGCGCCTGCACAATATCATAGCCATCTAAAACCAACTTAATCATCTCTGACAGCATCTCAGGCGGGTGCTGACCATCCCCATCCATCGAAATAATCACATCGCCCTGAGCATGGTCTAAACCAGCGGTAAGCGCCGCCTGATGTCCAAAATTGCGGCTCAGGGTGAGTACGCTTATACGCTTATCCTGCGCGGCGATTTCTTTCAGCGCCGAATCAGTTCCATCGGCAGAGCCATCATCGACATAAATTAAATTAATTAAATAAGGAAGTTTATTAATGACCAACATAAATTGCTGATGCGTTTGCTCAATTACGCCAGCTTCGTTATAAACCGGAATAATGATAGAGACTTTGATATTTTTAGTCGCGGGTTTTGCCATTTTTCACCAATCAAAGTAGGTTTGCTTGATTGTACCTGAATTGGTTTACAGGTCTTCTAAAATTTGCTTTAAATAATCCCCATAGCGAGATTGGCGCAGACCGTTTGCAAGTTCTGCCAATTGCTGGCGGTTAATAAAACCCACTCGGTAGGCTACTTCTTCGGGGCAGCCGATCATCAATCCTTGCCGTTCTTCCACCGCCTGAACAAAATTAGCCGCTTGCAACAGGTTTTCGTGCGTACCCGCGTCTAACCAAGCCACACCCCGCCCCAATTGTTGAACACTTAATTTGCCAGCTTCTAAATAAACTCGGTTAACGTCTGTAATTTCAATTTCACCGCGCGGAGACGGCTTCACTTGGCGGGCAATATCAACCACTTGCGAATCATAAAAATATAGCCCGGGCACCGCAAAACGAGATTTTGGCTCAGCAGGCTTTTCTTCTAAACTGATGGCTTTTCCGCTCGCATCAAACTCAATCACACCGTAAGATTGCGGATCTCG
>CAYOGW010000021.1:0-29727 GCA_964403635.1 uncultured Anaerolineaceae bacterium
TCTTCATCTAGCCCGGGCACGGCTTTTTCTTTAATCGGTAAAGCCGCTTTGCCGCCAGCCCAAACGCGCGCAATCTCTTTGGCGGTGATGCGGTAGCGCGGCACATAAGCGCCGTAGCCGACAATGCCAACAGGGCATGATGGCTTTAAGGGTTTCTGAGTATGGTTGTGGTTTTCCATGAGAATCCTTTTCGGGTTTATTTAATCGTTTTAAGTATATCTTCCGCGCGGTCAATGCGAACTGTTTTCTCAGCGACCATTTGCGCCGCCACTTTATCCACCAAGTCTCCGGTGGCTCCGGCGGCAATGGCTACCTGACGGGCATGTAAACCCATGTGTCCGCGTTGAATTCCTTCGGTAGCTAAGGCTCTCAGCGCGGCCAAGTTTTGGGCCAAGCCTACCGCCACAATAATTTCTGCTAATTCGGTTGCCGTTTTAATTTGCATTAATTTCACTGCGGCCTGCGCAGCGGGGTGAACTTTGGTCGCGCCGCCCACTATGCCAACTGCCATGGGCATTTCTAATGTGCCGGTTAAATTACCGTCTTTGTCTTTGCTCCAAGTGCTTAGGCTGGTGTAAGTGCCATTTCTAGCGGCATAGGCATGCGCGCCCGCTTCTATGGCGCGCCAGTCATTGCCGGTGGCTAGTACAACCGCATCCACCCCATTCATAATGCCTTTGTTGTGGGTAGCGGCGCGGTAGGGGTCGCTGGCGGCGAAGGCATATGCTTCTATAATGCCATCGCGCACCCGCTCGCCCGAAAATTCGCCAAAGGCTAAATCTTCCACAGGGATAACGCAGCGCGCGCGGCTAATGCGCCGGTCTGCCAAGTTAGAGAGAATCCGCAAGTGCACCCTTCCGCCGGTGATGCTTGCAATGGTGGGGGCAAGTTTTTCGCAGGCGGTGTTAACCGCGTTGGCGCCCATGGCATCGCGCACATCATAAATTAAATGAACAACCAAAAAAGGGCCAATCGGCGAATCGTTAATTAAACGAACTTCTAAATCTCGCGCGCCGCCGCCAAACTTTTTTAAGACGGGGTCAATTGAATCGGCTGCGTTAATTAATTCTGCTTTATTTTCTAAAATTTTTAATCGTGCAGAATAGATGTCATCTACATCCAACACTTGCATTTGCCCAATCATTTCTGGCTGGGTAGATGTAGTGAAAAAGCCTCCCCCAGCCCGCGCCAGTTTTGCCATAAAAGAAGCCCCTGCCACAACCGAGGGTTCTTCCACTGTCATTGGAATCAAAACATCTTTTCCGTTAATTAAAAAGTTTAAGCCAATGCCCAATGGCAGGCTGTGTAGCCCGATCACATTTTCAATCATGTGGTCGGCGGCCTCCAGCGAGATGCCCCCATCTTGCCACGGAGACAGGTCCTCGGGAGTCAGCCCCGCTTGGTTGGCTATTTCAGTAATTCGTTCAGAAATTGTTTTGTTGTAAAAACCAGCAATGCGAGAAGATGTCATTTTTTTCTCTTTCTAATGAGGTGTTCTCTTATTGTACTTTTGCCTTCTGGCAAAAACTATCAAATTAATTATTCCTTTTCTTAACAAATTAAAAATAGCTTTTGTTAAGGTTCATGGTTTTTATTCGCCAATTGTCATTAATCCCTTCTTAATCTTCAACCTTAAAAAAACGAATCGTTTGGAATCATGTTTCACAAGCCGCTTTGCATCCTTGTAAGGATTATCATTTTTTAATATACATATGGCTTAATCGGCTTAATTTGGCCCATACCCCCCATATATGGGGGTATGGTTAACAATAAAATCTTTCAATGCCTGAAACGCTTGTTCTAAAATAAATTTTCTTTAACAATCTGTTGTAAACGATTTGTTAAGGTTGGCGAATCTTAAAAAACGTGAAGTTTTTAAGGAAGCGTAGGGTTGAAGTGTGGAATCCTTTTGCGCTTTCTGCTAGAATAGTTTTTGTAGTTCGGGATGACTGCCCAGAATATTCCCGACCCCAAAAAGTTTTACCCTAACAAAAAAATACCCAGTGGAGTTTTTCCCTCTGCGCACGTTGGCAGAGGGCTTGGTTCCCCCTATCCTACTTACGCCGGAGACTGCCTATGAATCCACAACAAGCTTGGCACTCAGTGCTCGGACAACTGCAAATGGAAATGCCTAGAGCCGCTTTTGATACTTGGGTTCGTGACACCACGCTGATTCGTTGCGAAGACGGTGTAGCTGTGATTGGTGTACGAAATGCCTATGCACGCGATTGGCTTGAAAATCGCCTTTCTAGCACAATTAGCCGCTTGTTAGCCGGTATGATTAACCGCCCCATTGAAACTCGTTTTGTCGTTTCGAACGGACATGATTCTGAAGAAGAATTAACAGACGATCTGGATTTGGATTCAGACTCCCCTGCGCTTGATACCGTTGCTTCAAAAAATTCTACGCTCAACCCCCGTTACACCTTTGATAATTTTGTGGTGGGTGCAAATAATCGTTTAGCCCATGCCGCGGCTTTAGCGGTTGCCGAAAAGCCAGCGCGAGCCTATAACCCGCTTTTTCTGTATGGCGGTGTTGGCTTGGGGAAAACGCATTTACTGCATGCCATTGGTAATGCTTGTCACACACGCGGTTTGCAAGTGTTATATGTCTCCAGTGAAGAATTTACGAATGATTTAATTAATGCCATTCGTAGCCATACCACCCAGGCATTTCGAGAAAAGTATCGCACCATTGATGTTTTATTAATTGATGATATTCAATTTATTGCTGGCAAAGAATCAACTCAAGAGGAATTTTTTCATACTTTTAATACCTTGCACAGCCAAGACAAACAAATTATTGTTTCATCAGACCGCACCCCCAAGGCCTTTTTAACCTTAGAAGAACGCTTGCGCTCTCGCTTCGAGTGGGGCTTAACCGCCGATATTCAGACCCCAGATTTAGAAACGCGGTTGGCTATTTTACGGGCGAAAGCAGAACGCACGGGTTGTATCGTTCCAGATGAAATTTTAGAAACTATTGCAAAGCGTGTTCAATCGAATATCCGCGAACTGGAAGGGGCTTTAAACCGCATTGTGGCATTTGCAGATTTAAGTGGCTCGGCATTAACCCCACGTTTAGTTGAAACGGCTTTAATGGATTTGCTGCCCCAATCCCGAAATTTATCTCACACGACTATTGTAGATATTGTCGCACGCGCCTATAACATCACCACCGAACGGTTATTAGGTCGTGACCGTTCTCGCAATGTGGCTTTACCCAGACAAGTAGCCATGTATTTATTAAGAGAAGAATCAAACGCTTCGCTGCCCCAAATTGGTGAGGCCTTGGGCGGGCGTGACCATACCACCGTAATGTATGCCATTGAAAAAGTTACCGATTTAATAGAACAAGATGACCGTTTTCGAAATCGTGTTATACAAATTCGTCAGCAGTTATACAATAACTCGCCATCAAGCGTAGGGCAAGCAGTTTAATTAAACTTATTTAACAGGCCTTAAGGGCCTGTTTTTTATAGAGGACATACGGCTAACCAAAAGCAAAAACTTGTGTTATGCTTTTTAAATTCAGCCGAGGTAACCCATGTTTCAACCCAACCCTTATGCACTCGCAGCACTAATTTCTGGATTAATCGCTTTTGCCGTTTCTGGTTATTCTTTTGCGCGGCGTAATTCGCCTGGTTCATTTGCTTTAACTTTGTTATTGGTTGGCATGGTCATTTGGTCTTTTGCTTATGCTCTCGAACTGGCTTTACCTGCCCCAACAGACCAAATTTTTTGGGCCAAAGTGCAATATTTTGGTATTACGACAGTTCCCGTTTTTTGGATGATTTTTGCACTTCAATTTAATCGCTCATCCTATTCCTTAAGTTTTTCACAAACAGCCTCTTTATTTTTATTGTCCGTTATTACCTTGGTCATGGTATGGACCAACGAATCGCATGGATTAATTTGGCCTGCTACGAATCAAGTGAAAATTGGCGATTCGTTGGTAATGAGTTTTGAACATGGACCGATGTTTTGGGTTTACTGGGGCTATTCTTATGTTTTATTTATTGCGGGAACTTTTGTTTTACTACGCCGTGCCTTTCGGGAACAAGGAATATACCGAAGCCAAATTATTATTATTGTGGTTGGTGCAGTGGCCTTTTGGCTGGGGAATGTTGGGTATATATTAAATTTAAGCCCATTCCCCGCGTTAGATTTAACCCCCTTTACCGTGATTATTTCTGGCTCAATCTACTTGCTTGGGCTGGCGCGTTATAACATGCTCGATTTGGTTTCGATTGCTTCTGAAGTTGTGTTGGAAGGCTTCACCGATGGGGTTTTGGTTGTGGATACTGATAATCGAATAATCTTTTTTAACGCGTCTTTTCGTTATTTAACGGGCGTTCAAGAAAGCGCGATTGGAAAAACATTCGATGAAGCGATGCCGTCATGGTTAGCGATTAATCAGCAACTTTTAAATATCAGCACGGGCAAACGTGAAATGACCGTACGCCCTGAGCGCTCAGATGTTGAATTATTTGAATTGCAAATTTCCCCTTTAATCGACCCGAAAGAACGAGTGTTGGGCAGGGTCATTGTTTTAAGAGATATTAGCGGTCGCCAAAATGGTGACTTACAAATGCGAACCGATGGATTTGGCATTTTAATGATGGCGATGGAAGCCAAAACCGGCGCTATTGTAGATGTCAATGCTTCTTTAATGTCTTTTACTGGGTTTCGGCATGATCAATTAATAGGCAAAACTCCCTTGCAAGTGGGTTTATGGTCCATCCCAGAACGTGTGCAATTTTTAAACGCGTTTCGAAAAGAAGGCAAATTAAGTAATCACCGTATGAGTTTGGGGACAAAATTTGGAGATTTGCAAACTTGCACAGTGGATGCTGTCACCATGTCGATTGGCAATCAAGAAGCGATTATTTGGGCAGGGATGCTCACCGCTGGAGAAGAAAAAACCACCTAAGAAGGTGGTTTTTTTATGCTTTTTGCTTGACCATGGCTTCGAGCATGGCAAATTCTTCAACGCAGTCGGGGCAAATATCTAAATGAATTTTAACCAATCGCAATTCATCAGAAATATCTTCTCCGCGCGCGGCTCGCTCCACGTATTCATCCAATAAACGATAGACCTGTTCGCAATTAAATTCATTACGTTCAAATTGAGCGGCCATATTTAAGGTAGCCGAAGCCAGCTTATCTTTAGCAGGTTTTTGCCATTGTTGAGGCATTAAAGCGGAGAGTTTTTGCAAAAATTTTCTCATCATTTTTTAATCTTGACGTATCTATTTTTCATTTTCTTACTTTTGAGAAAACATTTCTAAGGCTTCTAAGGCGGTTAAGCCTTCGACGGTTAAACGCGCTTTAATACGAACGCGCGCGTCGTGAAGTAGCTTATACAACGCGTTTCGGTTGGTTTTCATTTTTGTGGCTACTTCATCAATTGGGCGACCTTTCACTGCAATTTCTTCAATCGCTTGGCGTTGTTTGTCGGTTAATTCTTCTTGAATAATTCGCCGAATGCGGCTGAGCATGTCATCATTTTCAACTTGTTTTTCAGGACCTTCAGATGGATCGAGGGTTAATTCGGGATGAGCCGGGCCGTCTTCGGTTTCTGTCAGTTCATCTAAAGAGGCGTTGCGCCAACGTTTTCGGCGAAGCTCAGTAAGGGCTACTCGCACAGCAATTTTTTGTACCCAAGTGGTAAATTGACTCCGTCCTTCAAAGCTGTCTTTATGGTCTAATACGCGCAGTAAGGTTTCTTGGGCGGCTTCATCGACCAGCGGTTGCAGGCGGGGGTCATTCAGGTTGAGATATGCCGATAGAGCATAGGGCAGGCTACGGGTGAGCAGGCTCCTTAAATCCTCCAGCGCGGAGTCATGCTCCGGGCCAGTTTTCTCCAAGGCGTTAAGCCATTCTTCATTGCTCCGAAAAGTCATAAAGTGATTATACAAGACAAGCGCTTACTTCAAGTAAGTTTTATCTTTTTAAATGCGTCTGTGCTACATGACTTGGAAATGGCTTTCTTTAATTTTATTACTGCCTTTGTTCGCTTGTTCCACAGCTTCTGCGGAGAATTTACCTTTGTTAAATGCCAATTATGCCGATATGGGTGTAGCGCCTGAGTTGGTGGGGGATACGTGGTTAAATGTTTCACAGCCTTTGCGCCTTTCTGAACTGCGTGGAAAAGTGGTGCTGGTAGATATGTGGACTTTTGGCTGCATTAATTGTAAGAATGTGATTCCTTCGCTGCGGGGTTGGCACGAGAGTTATGCCAGCCAAGGGTTGGTGGTGATTGGAAATCATTTTCCTGAATTTTCGTATGAAAAAGATTTGGATAATTTAAAGCAAGCCACGGTTGATTTAAATATCCCTTATGCCATTTTGCAAGATAATGAAGGGCTTAATTGGCAAGCCTACCAAAACCGATATTGGCCTACTTTATATTTAATTGACAAGCGCGGGCATCTTCGTTACATTCATGTCGGCGAAGGCCGCTATCAAGAAACAGAAGCCGCTATTTTGGCTTTGTTAGAAGAATCCTATCCTTAATCCTTTGGAGAACTGATGTCTAAATTAAACCGAATCCCTGCTATTCCATCTTCTGAAATTACACCCGCGAGTGTTTATTATTCGCGCCGAGATTTTATAAAAACGGCTGGTTTTGTAGGCGCTAGTGCTATTTTGGCGGCTTGTGGTGTCAGCCCAACGCCCGAAGATGAGAGTACAGTTCCCGAAGTGTCTGGCTTGGTTGATGAGTTAGGGGACCCCGCCAATAGTTTTAAAGATATTACCCATTACAACAATTATTACGAATTTACAACTGAAAAAGAAGGGGTAGCCAGTTTGGCGCAAGGGTTTAACCCCAGCCCGTGGAGTGTAGAAGTGGGTGGTTTGGTGCACAAGCCTAAAACCTTTAGCATAGAAGAGTTACTGCAATTTCCACAAGAAGAGCGGATTTATCGCTTGCGTTGTGTTGAAGCTTGGAGCATGGTCATCCCTTGGCAAGGGTTCGAATTAAACAACATCTTAAAAGCGGTAGAACCCATGGCCAGTGCCAAGTATGTGCGCTTTGAAAGCGTCTACCGACCAGAGGAGATGCCCGGTCAGACCGCGCCGTTTTACCCTTGGCCTTACAGCGAAGGATTAAGGTTAGATGAAGCCATGCACCCCTTGGCTATTTTAGCCACTGGTTTATATGGCCAAAGTTTGCTTAACCAAAGCGGCGCGCCGCTGCGATTGGTAACCCCTTGGAAGTATGGCTTCAAGTCTATTAAAGCGATTGTCAAAATTGAATTAACCGATACCCAGCCAGATACCCTTTGGTCTGCCATTGCGCCCAACGAGTATGGTTTTTATGCTAATGTGAACCCAAATGTGAATCACCCGCGCTGGTCGCAAGGGTCCGAACGGCGTATTGGAGAGTTTAGCCGCCGTAAAACATTGCCTTTTAATGGCTACGAAGAGCAAGTGGCCTCGCTCTACGCGGGCATGGATTTGGTAAAAAATTATTAATTAATAGTTACCCAACGTTATTCATTGCGGAACAAGTTGGCAATAAGCGGCGTCTGTAGAACACGCCGCTTATTTTCCTTAAAGGAGGAAGAAATGAAAAAGAAATCTGCTTTACTCTCGTTGGTTTTATTATTGGCTGTTTTATTGGCCGCTTGTGCCCCCGCCGCAATGGCGGAGCAAAGCTACGCGGTTGAAGCCGAGTCCCCAGCTTTGGGCGCGCCAATGGCCGCCCCCGCCGAAAAGGCAGCAGGCTTTACTGCAGATACAGTGGAACAAGTTGCCGTCGAAGGTGAATCTCAGCCTGGTTCCCCGGGCATTTCAGAAATCGCCCAATCTTTTCAAACCAATCGCATGATTATTAAAAACGCTGAAATTCAACTATTAGTTGAAGATTCAGATGTCGCCCTCGACCGCACCACCCAAGTGGTAGATGATTTAGGCGGATACATTGTTAGCTCACGGGTTTGGTATCAAGATTATTACGGCAAGAGCTATAAATATGCCACCCTTACCTTGGGGGTTCCCGCGCAGGCTTTTGAAACCGCCATGCGTCGCTTAAGAGTATTGGCTGTCAAAGTGATTGATGAAACCGCCAGCGGGCAAGATGTGACTGACCAATTTGTGGATTTGCAATCTCAGTTGGATAATTTGCAGGCTACCCGAGAGCGTGTTCGCAGTTTTCTGGATCAGGCTACAACCGTAGAAGAAGCCCTGCGCGTTAATCAGCAGCTTTCAGAAATCGAACGCCAAATTGAAGAAATTCAAGGCCGCATGAATTATTTAGAAGACCGATCGGCTTACTCCACCATTACCGTAACCCTTAGCCCAGTGTTAGATGAAATTGAACCAGTGGTTGTGCCAGACCGTTGGAGTTTAGGACAAGTATTTGATGATGCGGTAGAAACCTTAGCCGAAGCCTACCGCGCCCTAGCCAGCTTAGCCATTTGGTTATTTATTGTGGTCTTGCCAGTTTTGGCTCCGTTTGTGCTTATTATTTGGGGTTTGTGGAAACTGTTCTTTGGTCGCAAGAGCAAACCCGTAGAAACAAAAGAATAGATTAATTAAATTAAAACAGGCGCAAGAGAATTTCTCTTGCGCCTGTTTTTTATAGTTTTAAGCGGTAAAGCTTAATGGGTTCGTCATAGCCCTTTACTCGGTCTTGAAAATTGCTGAGGCTGCTGCGGTTATCTCTTAGCCAGTTTTGAACTTCTACATCAGCATAGATTGTTTCGCTAAAGATTACTTCTCCACCTTGTGATAAACCGGGCAGTCGGGCGGTTAAATTAACCGTTGAACCAAAATAATCTAAGCGTTCGTTTAGGTTAACCGCGATACATGGACCATTGTGAATACCTACTTTAAGATACAACTCAGGTGAACCGCCGCTGGCTTCAATGGCTTCGTGCGCCGCTTGGGTAGCCTTTAAAGCATCGACAGGTTGGCGAAAAACAGCCATGACCGCGTCACCGATTGTTTTAATGATGGCGCCGTTGTTGGCGGCAATGGCGTTTTCTAATAAGTCAAAATGTTGACGCACACGCCCAAAGGCTGGGCCGTCACCCAATTGACGGTACATGCGGGTTGAATCTCTTAAGTCTGTAAACATTAAAGTAACATGCCCAACCGAAATTTCTTCTCCAGCGCGCAGGGCTTCACGAGAAAATAGGTTGCGAAATACCTGCAGCGAGGTGACATCCACTGCGGTTGCAGCATCTTCTTGCCAAGCGGTTTTTTCTAGCTGAATGCGCTGCGGGAACAAGGTTTGGTTAATTAAACGGAAGCGCGCTTGGGGCTTAACCGTTTGGGTGGAAACTTGCCAGCCTTCTTTGGTTAATTTTAATTCCGCTTCGGGCTGGCCGCTTTCATCCACAAAAAAATTAAGCGACTTATATTCGTTGGATACGCCCAGCCCATAGTAGCCCGGCTGAAGCGTGGCATTGGTTTCAAATTGGTCACCAGCAGCCAGTAGTTGATTAATGGGCAGGTGCGGCGCGGACTGCGGCCCGTTGATGCAATATTTTAAGCTTTCAGGGATGGGGCGCACGGCTGGGTTGGGACGAAAAATTACCTCGACTTGGCGGTCAAAATCGACATCAAAATCCATGTTGCAATAATTGCAATGCGAGCCGTTGTGAACATCACTTAAGCTGCCGTGGCTTTCGCTTGCCCCGCGGCAGCCCGGGCAAAGCAGTTCCCAGCGGATGTCTAAAATGCCCGCTTTGGTGGCGCGCAAAAAGGTTTCGAGCACGTCTCTGCGCGGCAGCTGCCAAAGGTCTGCTAGTTGGAAGGGGCGCAGGCGCTGCAATGCTAACTCGTCGGCGTACTCTAAAAGCCCGCGTAATTTTTGCGCCACTGCTGGGTTTCCGTTTAAAGAATCCTGCGTGCTAAAGGTTTCTAGCCTTAAATAACCGCCGCGTGCAAATTTCACCCGCCCAGGAATGTTAAAGTGACCGCCATTGGTTTGAACAAGTTCGTCATATTTTTTAAATAGCGATTTAAATTGGTTGGCGCTGATTAACCCAATTTGAACAGGGATGGCCGCGTGACCGAGCAGGTTGGCTGGCCGCGCCCAAACCTGATAGCGCAAATGAGTGCCGCCGTTTTCGTTGGGGGTCATCTCAGCCAATACCCGCATTTGTTTCACCGGTCCGGCTACATAATCTCGTATCACTCCAAAGCGAAATGGATAAACCCAATCAAAGGGGGCTTCATCCCACTCTACTCGCTGACCTAAAATATAAAAACGTAAACGATATTTTCCCGGCGTTAATTTGTTGGCTTCGGTTAAGTGTTCAATGGCTGGCAAGCCGGTATCCCGATTAAATCGGTTGGTATCGGCAATAAAAGGCCACAAGCCCTCTTGAGAAGAGTTTAAGTCAACGTGCCAATCGTAATAATATTCTTTGTTTAACATTGTTAAATTATACCCAGACCTTATTTTTAATTAATTGCGGTTGCAAAAGATTTAACAAGATATTAACTTACATCATTTTTCGTTATGATAGACTCAATTAATCACTATGTCTGAAAAAATTTTGCTCGTAGAAGATGAGCCAGCTTTACAAGATACCCTAACCTATAACCTGCAAAAAGAAGGCTATCAGGTTGAGGCCGTCGGTGATGGTTTGTTAGCCTTAGAAGCAGTGCGCCGCAGCCAGCCCGATTTGATTGTTTTAGACATCATGTTACCCAGCCTAGACGGCATTGAAGTTTGTAAAACCCTGCGGCGAGAAAACTTTAACAATCCAGTCATTATGCTCACAGCCCGAGATGACGAAATTGATCGGGTCATTGGCTTAGAGTTAGGTGCAGATGATTATTTAACCAAGCCATTTTCTATGCGAGAATTAATGGCGCGGGTAAAAGCACAACTGCGCCGCACCCAACTCCTGCGTACCGAAATAGATAAACTTAAAACGATAGAGCCTGTCGCAGTCCAAATCCTTACTTTTGGCAATTTAATTATCAATACCACGCGCCGCGAGGTTCTTTTAAATGACACGCCGCTTTTGCTTAAACCGCAAGAATACGACCTGTTACTCTTTTTTGCCGAACACAAAGGTCAAATGCTCTCGCGCGAGTTTTTACTAGAGCGGGTTTGGGGCTGGGATTATATTGGAGACAGCCGCACTGTGGATGTGCATGTGCGTTGGCTGCGCCAAAAAGTAGAGACAGACCCCGCCAACCCCGTTCGCATTGTCACCGTGCGGGGCGGCGGCTACCGTTTTGAAGGTTGATTTTCTGTGACCACCTTTTTAATTTCAGCGCTTGGTTTATTAATTTTGGCTTTTTTATGGATGTCTTGGCGATATTTCACTCTCCGCCGCGACATCTCCTCCTACGCCCAAACCATTCGCCGCGCCGCTAACGGAGACCTGCCCCCCCTTAGCTTGCTCACTGAACAACCCAGCTTAGACTCACTTTCAGCCGCGGTAAACGCCTTAAACGAATCTTGGGATGTTCAATTAAATGGTTTAGATGCCGAACGAGCTCGTTTGGCAGCAGTTTTAGAGCAATTAACCGACGGCGTCTTAATCGCAGACGCGAGTGGAAAGGTCCAGTTCTCGAACCCAGCCGCGAACGCCTTATTTAATAAGGGCAGCACACTGTTAGGTTATTCAGTAACCGAAGCCATTCGTCATCACCAGTTGGTAGAAGCATGGCGTATATGCCAGCAAACCCGCACCGTGCAAAGCGAATCGGTAGAAATCCCTTCTACCAATCAACTGGTTCAATTAATTGCCATCCCAGACCAGTTTGCAGGCGGTAGTTTGCTCTTAATTCAAGACCTTACCCGCATCCGCCGTTTAGAGACTGTTCGGCGAGATTTTATTTCAAATCTTTCGCATGAAATTCGCACCCCCTTGGCTTCCTTAAAAGCCATTGCTGAAACCCTGCAAGCGGGCGCGCTGGATGACCCGCCAGCCGCGCGCCGTTTTATTAACAGCATGGAAACTGAAGTGGACGCATTAACACAAATGGCCAATGAACTTTTAGAACTTTCGCGCATTGAATCGGGGCAGATTTCCTTAACCCTTAAACGCGTTAAACCCTTGTATTTACTTAACCGCGCAGTAGAGCGTATGCAGACCCAATTGGATAGAGCAGAATTAAAGGTTCACATATCGGTAGAGGAAGCTTTACCTGATGTGCATGCGGATATGCCGCGCATCGAACAAGTGTTGGTTAATTTGTTGCATAACGCCATTAAATTTACCAAAAAAGGCGGAGACATTCACCTTTCGGCTAAAAAACAAGCAGGTTTGGTTTGCTTTTTAATTAAAGATTCTGGTCAAGGGATATCCGCTGAAGATTTACCTCGCATTTTTGAGCGTTTTTATAAAACAGACCGCGCCCGTACCAAAGGGAGTGTTGGTGGCACCGGCTTGGGGCTTTCGATTGCCAAACATATTATTGAAACCCACAACGGAAAAATTTGGGCTGAAAGTATAGAAGGGCAGGGCAGTACTTTTTACTTTACCCTGCCAACCGCCTCTTGACAAAAGAAGAATATATCGTAAAATTACGATATAGCTATGGAAGAAACCATTACTCTCTCGCAAGAAAAACAACGGTTGGCAAAAATGCTCAAGGCTTTGGGTAACCCCATTCGCTTTCAAATTGTAGAATTTTTAGCCGCTAACCAAATGTGCATCACCAGTGACATTGTTAAAATGCTGCCCTTGGCACAATCGACCACCAGTCAGCACCTTAAAGTGCTGCGTGAAGCGGGGTTGATTCAAGGAGAAATTGAAGGCCCTGCCACTTGTTATTGTTTAGACACACAAGGCTTTCGGTTTCTTAAAAACCAAATCGAAAACTGGCTGCCAGAACAGGTTAATTTAATTAAACTGTAGGCGTTATCCGCTTGCCCTGTTGGGCATTTTTTTATCAAAGAAGTATCGTATTTTTACGATGAAGGAGAATTATGAACACCAATCCATCTCAACCTTATTTTGAAACGGTTGCCACCCAATGGGATACCCTGCGAACCGGTTATTTTACAGAAGCCGTTCGTGAAGCAGCCATTAAAAAGGCTAATTTACAGCCTGCAATGCAAGTTGCAGATATCGGCGCGGGTACCGGATTTATGGCGGCGGGCTTGGCTCCGTTGGTGAAGCAGGTGCATGTGTTAGATGGTTCCGCTGCCATGTTGGAGGTTGCCCGCCAGAATTTAAAAAATTTCTCTCATGTGGAATTTCATTTGGCAGATTCGTTGGCTTTGCCAATCGAAGACTCCACGCTGGATGCGGCTTTTGCTAATATGTACCTTCATCACACGCCCGACCCACAGGCTGCCATCCGTGAAATGGTGCGCATACTACGTCCGGGCGGTAGATTAATCATCACAGATATGGATAGCCATAACCACGAATGGATGAAAGAAGAAATGGCTGATCTCTGGCTGGGTTTTGAGCGTGAACAAATCGGTCAGTGGTTTAAACAAGCGGGGTTAGAGAGAATACAGGTAGGCAGTAGCGGTCAGTGTTGCGGCGCGGCATGTTCTGCAGATGAAACTGAACAAGCCGAGATTAGCATATTTTTGGCAAGCGGATTAAAACCCGAATCAAAAGAAAGGAGTAGAAATGGATAATTTATTGAATGTAGTTCCATGTTGCGGGCCAGATTGCTGCCCAGACGAAGAAACTTGTTCTTGTGGTTGCTGCTAATTATGTTAAAGAAAGTTTTATTTTTATGTACCGGAAATTCCTGTCGTTCACAAATGGCGGAAGCAATTGTTAATGCGCGTTTAAGCGAGCATTGGCAGGCTTTTAGCGCCGGTACAAAACCAGCGGGTTATGTACACCCGAAAGCGTTGCAAGCACTGGCAGAAATCGGGATACAGCATAGCGGGCGTTCGAAGCATTTGGATGAGTTTCGAGATGAGTCGTTTGACTTGGTTGTGACCGTCTGTGATTCAGCCGCGGAAGAATGCCCCGTCTGGCTTGGTAAAGGGAAGAAGATTCACCAACCTTATGAAGACCCAGCCAAGACAGAATTAATCGAGAACTATCGAACTGTACGAGACTTACTGGTAGAAGACTTGCCAAAAATTGTAGTAGTTTGAGCCGTAAATTAATTAAAAAGCGCCTCCTTTATGGGGGCGTTTTTTAATTAATTTAACAAAACGTTAAACAAAATTTCCATTGCTCTTAACAAGCGCTTGATAAAGTTAGAGCATGAAAACATATACAAACAAAAAAATAGGAGAAAAAACAATGCGTAATAAATTATTTGTCTTTTGGGCTGTTTTGGTTGCCGCAAGTTTGGTGTTAGCCGCTTGTGCCCCCGCCGCCCCTGTTGCTACCGAAGAAGCCGCGGCTTCTGCGAGCAGCGAATTATCGGTTGAGTCATCTGCTGACCCGATGGCCATGTACTCGCCTGACGCCGTAGAAGGTGACATTATCTCTGCGGGTTCTTCAACCGTTTTCCCTCTTTCAGAGCGCATGAAACAACGTTTTGAAGAAGAAGGCTTTTTTGGTAATTTAACCGTTGATAGTATTGGTTCTGGCGCTGGCTTAGAACGCTTTTGTGTAGCAGGAGAAACTGATATATCCAATGCCTCACGCAAGATTAAGGACAGCGAAGTTGAATCTTGTAAAGCCTTAGGCCGCGAAGTGGTTGGCTTTCAGGTGGGTATTGATGCCTTGGCCGTTGTGGTGAGTTCTGAAAATGATTTTGTTACGGATGTAACCAAAGCTGAATTGGCTTTAATTTTCTCGACTGCTGAAAAGTGGTCTGATGTACGCCCAGAATGGCCTGCTGAGCCTATTCAACGCTTTAGCCCAGGCACAGACTCTGGCACCTTTGATTATTTTGTAGAAGCAGTCATGGGTCCAGCCTTCCCGAACGCAGAAGGCAAAGCCGATTTGGCTGCTGGCGAAGCTGCAATTTTGAATGCTACAAACACGCAGTTCTCTGAAGATGACAATGTGTTGGTACAAGGTGTAGAAGGTTCTAAATATGCCATTGGTTACTTTGGTTACGCTTATTATCAAGAGAATGCAGCCAAGCTAACCGCTCTCTCTGTAGACGGTGTAGCTCCTGCTGAAGATACTGCCGAATCTGGTGAGTATCCTATCTCTCGCCCGCTGTTTATTTATAGCGCGCCAAGCATTATGCAAGAGAAACCCCAAGTGGCTGCTTTTATCTACTTTTACATTACAACCGTAGCAGATGAAATTTTAGATGTTGGGTACTTCCCTGTCAGTGCAGAAAAAGCACAAGAGAATATCGATACATGGCTTGCTGCTGTAGGTATGCAGTAATTTGAAGCGGCCAATAAGTTTGAAATAAAAAATGGTGTTATTCCCTGCTCAGAAATGGGCAGGGAATTAACCGTTTCTTAAGGAGTGTTGAATGAGTGAGACAAATGACAACTTTTTAATAACCAATGCATATCCCAGCAAACAAGGTGGTTTAAAGAAGCGTTGGCGGGTTGGCGAATCGGTAATTCAGGCGCTTTTATTTTTAAGCGGCGTTTTTTCTATCCTAACCACCATTGGCATTGTGTACGAATTGGGTAAAGAAGCTTGGTTGTTTTTTCAGATGCCAGAAGTGAATTTAATTAATATTTTTACAACAGTGGAATGGAAGCCCCAAATTGGCAAATTTGGTATTTGGCCTTTGGTTAGCTCTACATTAATTACCAGCTTCATTGCGATGTCCATTGCTATTCCCTTGGGGTTGGCGGCAGCCGTTTATTTAAGTGAATATGCCTCGCCGAAGGTACGAAATACCCTCAAGCCTATTTTAGAAGTGTTGGCGGGTATTCCGACCATTGTGTATGGTTATTTTGCCTTAACGTTTATGACCCCGTTGTTAAGGTCTATTTTTGGTGCGGATGTGGTTCAAATTTACAATACCGCTTCGGCAGGTTTGGTGATGGGTATTTTAATTTTGCCTTTAATTACCTCCATGAGCGAAGATTCAATTAACGCGGTGCCAAAGGCATTAAGAGAAGCCGCTTATGGTTTAGGGGCTACCAAGTTTGAAACCGCTTTGCGGGTGGTTTTACCGGCTGCCCTTTCTGGTATTGCCGCCGCCATTATTGTTGGCATTTCTCGGGCGATTGGCGAAACCATGATTGTGGCTTTGGCAGCAGGCGCTGGACCCAACTTTACGCTTAATCCCTTTCAGGGAGCAGAAACCATTACCGGCCATATTGTTCGTATTTCAGGTGGAGATTTAAGTTACGACTCGGTAGATTACAACAGCATTTTCTTTTTAGGTCTGTTGTTGTTTTTTATTACATTAATTTTAAATATCATTAGTCAGCGGGTCGTACGCCGGTTTAGAGAGGTGTACGAATGAAAACCAATTTGGATAAACAAGGTTTTAAAAACAATTTTCAGGGCCGCCATTGGGCTGGTTTAACTTGGCAAGTTGTTTTTCAGGCGGCTACTTTACTCGGTATTTTGGCTTTACTGGCTTTGTTATTTAATGTTGTTGACGGCGCCTTTGGTTATGCCTTGCTGGAGTATCGTGTTGACCCAAAAACATTAATGGTAGATGGCTTGCCGTTGGAAAGCCAAAATAAAGAGCAGCTTTTAACAGTACTGCAAGAAAATATTTCTGGCGGGGCTTATAACAAATTAAATAAAGAACAACCCTTTGAAATACGCAGTACAGAAAACATCTATCAACTGGTTTTAGAGCGCGTGGTGCGTTACAAGGTGGATGAAGTTTGGAGCTTATGGGAATCGCTGACACAACGGGAGCAAATTGAGGCCCTAGCCCGCCAAACGCCTGAAGATGAGCTGCGATTTATCAATTGGTTTAATACCAGTTTTATCGCCCGCCCACAATCTAGCGAGGCGTTAACGGCAGGGGTGCGAACAGCTTTGCTGGGCTCCCTTTGGACCATTCTCATTACGATTTTGTTCGCTTTTCCGGTTGGGGTTGGGGCGGCAATTTATTTAGAGGAGTACGCCAGCGATAACCGTTTTAATCGAATCATCCGTACCAATATTAATAACTTGGCTGGTGTGCCTTCTATTGTATATGGCATTTTGGGGTTAGCCATTTTTGTTCGCGGATTAGAACCTATCACGAGCGGCAGTGTATTTGGATTTTCTGACCTGACGACAGCCAACGGGCGGACGGTGCTTTCTGCCGGGCTCACCCTGGGTTTGCTCGTGCTACCCATTATCATCATCAACGCTCAAGAAGCGCTACGGTCGGTGCCGCAATCCTTAAGGAAAGCCAGCTATGGGTTAGGGGCTACAAAGTGGCAAACGGTTTGGTACCATGTGCTGCCCAATGCCATGCCAGGGATTTTAACTGGTACCATTTTGGCTATTTCACGTGCCATTGGTGAAACCGCGCCGTTGGTGGTGGTGGGGGCTTCTACGGCGATTAGTTTTGACCCAGAAACTATCTTTTCAAAATTTACAACATTGCCTATCCAAATTTATCAGTGGACAGCGCGCCCCCAAGCGGAATTTCGTAGTTTGGCGGCGGCCACCATTTTGGTGTTGTTAGTGTTGCTTTTAACCTTAAATGCGGCGGCTATTTTGCTGCGCAACCGTTTTAGCAAGAAAATGTAAGGAATAAAAATGAATAAAAACTATATTTTACAAACCCAACAATTGGGAATTTACTATGGTGATTTTAAAGCTGTTAGCGATGTGAACATTAACATAGAAAAAAATAAAATTACAGCCATCATTGGTCCTTCGGGCTGTGGAAAATCTACTTTGTTAAGATCATTTAATCGCATGAACGAATTAAGCGCGGGCACTCGTATTGAAGGAAATATTCAATTTGATGGGTTAGATTTATACGAAAAAAATGTAGACCCTGTAGAAGTTCGATACCGCATTGGGATGGTTTTTCAAAAACCGAATCCATTTCCTAAGTCTATTTATGAAAATATTGCTTGGGGGGCGCGTATTCACGGCTATCAGGGCAATATGGATGATTTGGTCGAATCGGCTCTTCGGCAAGCGGCGTTATGGGATGAAGTGAAAGATAAACTTAATCAGAGCGGGTTGGCGCTTTCGGGTGGGCAGCAGCAAAGGCTGTGTATCGCCCGCACTCTGGCGGTTCAGCCAGAAGTTATTTTAATGGATGAGCCCGCTTCGGCTTTAGATCCCATTGCGACATTAAAAATAGAAGAATTGATGCAGGAATTAAAGCAAATTTACACCATTGTGATTGTGACTCACAACATGCAACAGGCTGCGCGGGCCTCTGACTACACTGCCATGATGATGTTGAATGAAGAAGAAAAACCCGCTGGTACTGTTATCGAGTTTGATGAAACAACTACTATTTTTACACGCCCCAAAGATAGCCGCACCGAAGGCTATGTGACTGGGCGTTACGGTTAATAGAAAGTGAGCCGAGAATGACCCGAAAAAATTTTGAAGGTGATATTCAACAGTTAAAAGATGAAATTTTGTTGCTGGGCAGTATGGTTGAGCAAGCCACGCTTAATTCTGTTGATGCGTTAAAAAAACGAGATTTAATCCTCTCTCAAAAGATTATTGTAGAAGACGAGAAAATAAATCAAAAACGGTTTGCCTTAGAAAATCGCGCCATGATTTTAATTGCAACCCAGCAGCCAATGGCTGGAGATTTACGTATGATTGCTTCTATTTTGGAAGTGATTAGTGAGTTAGAGCGTATGGGCGATTATGCCAAAGGAATAGCGGTTATTAATGTTCGCATGGGTGAGCAAACCCTTTTGAAACCGCTGGTGGATATCCCGTTGATGGCGAAAAAAGGGGTGGGGATGTTACACCGCGCGTTAACCGCTTTTGTTAACGAAGATTTAGAAGTTGCCCGCCTTATTCCACAAGAAGATGATGAAGTGGACCAACTATATGAGCAGGTCTATCGAGAATTAATGACCTTTATTATCGCTGACCCTGCTCATATTGAACGGGCAAATTATTTGTTGTGGGCAGCGCATAATTTAGAACGGCTGGCAGACCGTGTAACTAATATTTGTGAGCGAACTGTTTTTGTTGTCACCGGGGAATATAAAGAAATAGGGTCTGACAATTCTTAAACAAAAACAGGCGATTCATATCGCCTGTTTTTATTTAATTAACCCATGCGTCCGGTTAGGTACGATTCGGTGAGTTCTTGCTTGGGGCGGGTGAACATCTCATTGGTGGGAGCAAACTCTACCATCTCACCCAGCCAGAATAAGCCGGTTTGGTCTGCAATGCGGGCGGCTTGCTGCATGTTGTGGGTAACGATGACAATGGTGTAATTTTTCTTCAGTTCAGAGATTAATTCTTCGATGTGCAGGGTAGCAATTGGGTCTAAGGCGGAGGTGGATTCGTCCATCAGAATCACCTCGGGCTGGGTAGCCAAAACACGCGCGATGCATAAGCGTTGTTGTTGCCCAAGTGAAAGCCCCATGGCTTCTTTTTTTAAATTATCTTTTACATCTTCCCAAAGGGCAGCGGCTTTTAATGACTTTTCCACTACTTCATCTAATTGATTGGTTGTTTCGGTTAACCCCAATACCCGAGGCCCAAAAGCCACATTGTCATAAATAGATTGTGGAAAGGGGTTGGGTTTTTGAAATACCATGCCCACTCGCTGGCGTAAATTGACTACATCTACATCAGGTGCATAGATATCTTTACCATTTAATAATATTTTCCCGACAACACGCGTACCGGCGATGGTATCGTTCATACGGTTTAAACAGCGCAGGAAAGTAGACTTGCCGCAGCCAGAAGGGCCAATTAAGGCTGTCACCAAATTTGGCTTAATTTCCATGCTAATGTTTTTTAGCGTTTTGGAAGTACTGTAGTAAAAATCTAAATTTTGAACGGAATAGGTAGATGTTTCACTCATAGAAAAGATTGTACCCACATTCGAAAAAAGATAACAGGTTAAGGATATAATTTGTTTTAATGAAACCTACATTTTCTTTAATCTTATTAATTGGTCTTTTGCTGGTATCTTGTTCTGGCGGTCAAACCAGCGGCGTTTCTCCCGCCCCATCACTTTATATTGAAAATAAAGGCTCTGATACGATTGTAAACCTAGCCTTGGCTTGGGCAGAGCGATATCAAAGTAACCATCCCGATGTGCGAATTTCGGTAACGGGTGGTGGTTCTGGTACGGGTATTGCCGCTTTAATTAATGGCACGGTTGATATTGCCAATGCCTCGCGCGCGATTAAATCTGAAGAGATAACAGAAGCTCAATCAAAGGGGATTAATCCAATAGAGTTTGTGATTGCCCGAGATGCGATTGCTGTGATTGTGCACCCCGATAACCCTGTAAAAGAATTAACCTTGCAGCAAATTTCTGATATTTATAGCGGGAAAATTAATAACTGGAAAGAAGTGGGCGGCGAAGACAGACCTATTGTGCGTTTATCTCGTGAGACCAACTCTGGCACGCATGTTTACTTTTTAGAGAACGTTTTGCGATTGGGTGAGAAAGAAAATAAAACTTTATTTTCAACCGATACCCTTTTGTTGCCATCTTCTGAAGGAATTATTAACGAAGTACGGCAAAACCCAAATGCCATTGGCTATGACGGTTTAGGCTATGTGCCGCATGATTTAAAAACCATCGCGATTGCAGCCACGGTTGGTGGCGAATACATTTCACCTTCTATTGAATCAGTCAATAACAATACCTACCCGATTGCTCGAGATTTATATATGTATACACCCGGCGAACCGACTGGTGTTGTAAAAGAATATTTAGATTGGATTTTTTCGGCGGAAGCGCAGCAAATTGTTGCTGAGTTAGGCTTTGTTCCCGTCGTTGTTGGTTTAGACCAATAACTTTAAAAAGGTAGGATGAATAATGGATTCTAATATTAGCTGGCAGGAATATATCATTACCCGCTTGGTACGTGCTTCGGGCTATTCGGTGATTGTTTTTGTTGGGCTTATTTTTTTCTTCTTATTGCGTGAAGGTCTCCCTGTAGTTGGCGAAGTTGAAGCAAGTAACTTACTTTCAGTTCGTTGGTACCCCATTGAATCGTATTACGGACTTTTGCCGCTTATTAGTGGTTCAATCATTGTTACCATCGGAGCCGCTTTAATTGCTATTCCCTTTGGCATTGGTACCGCTGTTTTTATTTCTGAAGTTGCGCCACGTTGGATGCGAGAAATTCTTAAGCCCTTAATCGAGTTATTGGGCGGGCTGCCGTCGGTGGTTTTGGGCTTTTTAGGTATTTTGGTACTTTCGCCCTTTTTACGAGAAACCTTTAATTTACCTACTGGCTTAACAGCCTTCACTGGTTCGTTGTTGCTGGGTGCTATTTCTGTCCCTACCGTGGTTTCGGTAGCAGAAGATGCGCTTGACTCTGTCCCGCGTGCGTACCGTGAAGGCGCTTGGGCGTTGGGAGCAACCCGTTGGCAGACCATTTGGCGGGTAACACTACCAGCGGCAAGGTCTGGCGTTTTAACGGCAGTCATGCTGGGGGTTGGCCGCGCGATTGGCGAAACCATGACAGTGATGATGGTCACCGGCAATGCTCCTGTTTTGGCTAGCAGCCTCGGCGCGCTTTTTTCACCAGTACGAACCATGACGGCTACCATCGCCGCAGAAATGGGAGAAGTTGCTAACGGCAGTGTGCATTATCACACCTTGTTTTTTATTGGCATTGTGTTGTTTATGATTTCATTAATCGTAAACGTAACCGCCTCAGCGGTTGTTTTCAAAACCAAAAAACGAGCAGAACGGGTGCTTTCGTAATGAAAAAATTCTTATCTGTTAACCGCAATTTGGCACAACGTTTGGGCTTTGGCTTAATTACTCTCATGGCAGCCATTACTGTCATCCCAATTATTGGGGTTGTTATTTACATTCTTTCACAGGGCTTTTCTGTTATCTCTTGGGAATTTTTGCTGGAAGCCCCACGCGAAGGCATGCGGCAAGGCGGCATTATGCCAGCCATAATTGGAACCTTTTATTTAACCTTAGGAACGGCGCTTTTCTCTGTGCCGCTGGGGGTAGCCGCCGCCATTTATTTGGCAGAGTACGCGCCCGAAAATTGGCTGACGCGCTTAATCCGCATTGCGATTATTAACTTAGCTGGTATTCCTTCGGTGGTGTATGGTTTGTTTGGTTTAGGCGTTTTTGTTTTATTTTTGAATTTCGGCACCAGTTTGCTTTCGGCCTCGCTTACGCTTTCGATTATGACTCTGCCGGTGATTATCTCTACGGCAGAAGAATCGTTACGGGCTGTACCCCAAGCCTTTCGTACCGTTTCGATTAGTTTGGGCGCCACTCGTTGGCAAACCATTCGGCGCATTGTGTTGCCAGAAGCGTTGCCCGGTATTATTACTGGTATTATTTTAGGTCTCGAACGCGCCGCCGGAGAAACTGCGCCGATTTTATTTACTGGGGCGGCTTTTTTCTTGCCGCAGTTACCAAACTCCCCGTTTGATGCCACCATGGCTTTGCCTTATCACTTATTTGTCATTTCAACCCAAGTTCCTGAAATGCCGATACAAATTCAATATGGTACCGCTTTGGTGTTGATTGTATTTGTATTAACCATGAACTTAATTGCTACTTTCATTCGTTCCCGCGCGCGGGCTCGCCGCCAATGGTAGAGATACTTTATGCATAAAATAGAAATTGAAAACCTTTCTTTGCAATATGATGACGGCGTTGAGTCGTTAAGGGATATTAGCATGAGCATCCCAGCCAATGCTATCTCTGTTTTATTTGGTCCAGCAGGCGGCGGCAAAAGTTCTTTATTGCGCTGTTTAAACCGATTAAATGATTTAACCGAAGTGAAAACAGTATCTGGCCGAATTTTATTAGACGGTGTGGATATTTTAGACCCCAAGCTAGATACCATTGCGCTGCGCCGCCGCGTGGGCATGGTTTTTGCCAGACCGGTGGTTTTGCCTTTATCCATTCGTGGAAATTTAACCTACGGCTTAGAAGTGATGGGCGAAAAACGGAAATCAAAATTAGATGACGCGGTAGAACGTTCGCTTAAACAAGCCGCTTTGTGGAGTGAAGTGAAAGACCGTTTAGATGACCCTGCAATCGCGCTTTCGGGTGGTCAGCAGCAGCGTTTATGTGTGGCTCGTTCTTTGGCTTTAGAGCCAGAAGTAATTTTGTTAGATGAACCGACTTCTGGCTTAGACCCTATCTCCACAGGCAAAGTTGAAGCCAGCCTGCAAGAGCTTAAAAAAGATTACACAGTGGTTTTGGTGCCGCATTCTGTTCAACAAGCGGCTCGCACCGCAGATTACGCAGCATTCTTTTTGCAAGGTGAGTTGGTGGAATATGGCGAAGGAAAATCTATTTTTACTGCGCCGCAAAATAAACGGACAGAAGATTACATCACCGGACGATTTGGTTAATTAAGTTGTAAAGCGAGGATGAAATGATAAGAAAAAACTTTGAACAAGAAATGAAACAGTTGAAGGATGAAATCCTTTTATTGGGAAGTATGGTCGAGCAAGCCACCATTGATTCGGTAGACGCGCTTAAAAAACGAGACTTAGCAGGCTCGCAAAAAGTAATTGATTTTGATAAGAAGATTAACCAAAAAAGATTTGATTTAGAAAATAAAGTAATGATATTAATTGCTACTCAGCAACCCATGGCTCATGACTTACGTTTGCTTTCATCTTGCTTTGAAGTCATCAGCGAATTGGAACGGATGGGAGATTATGCCAAAGGGATTGGGGTTATTAATATCCGTATGGGTGAGCAGCCTTTGCTTAAGCCATTGGTAGATATTCCACGAATGGCGCAAAAAGGGGCAGATATGCTCCATCGCGCTTTGGCTGCCTTTGTAAATGAAGATGTTGAAGCTGCCAAAGCCATTCCACTGGAAGATGATGAAGTGGATGAACTGTACACGCAGATATACAGAGAATTAATGACCTATATTATGGCTGACCCTAAAAATATAGAGCGAGCCAATTGGCTGTTGTGGGCTTCTCATAATTTAGAGCGCTTAGGAGACCGTGTAACCAATATTTGCGAACGGACCGTTTTTGTTGTTACTGGTGAATATAAAGAAATTAGCAGTTCCTATGATGAATTGGGCGAAGGTAAATAAATAAAGAAACAAAAATCCCCTTCTTAATTAAGAAGGGGATTTTGTTTACCAAACCCGTTTAAGTTCGGGGTTTTCTAATGGGCGGCGACCAATTTTTGGCATATCAACCCACTCTCCATGCAATTTAACACGGACAACATCCGATGTGAAATCAGTGGAAGTAACGCCATTATTATTAAACAAGTAAGAGCCCACAGCATAAATATCGGCTGGAACACTTAATTTTTCGAAGCGGTTAATTTTTTCTGGTTTAAAGCCACCTGAAACAACAATTTTTACGTTTTCACAATACGAACGTGCAATGGCTTGCCACTTTTCTGGCAAATCCCATTGCTGCCATGCCCCATCTAATGCTCGGCGCACATTAAATACCAAGCGTGGAGTCACCCCCATATCTAATGCGGGGTCGCCCAATGGGGTAACCGATGCATCTCGCAGGCTGCCGCTTGTGTCTAACCGAACACCGTATAAAACATATTTCGTTGCTTCTTCTTTATCACCACTTTCAATTAATTCTCGGTATCGTTTAAACATGGCATCTAAAACCAGCAGGCTGTCTCGAACACAGTCGTTATTAAAATCTACAAGCGCAATACGAGGAATGTTGACCGGCAGCACGCGCGAGAAAGCCATCATGGCTTCAGCGGTATCTCCTAAAAAGCTGGCAATGGCAGCGTGGGCTACCGTTCCGCCACCTGCACCGCCCCACCAGTCTCCTTGGGCATCGGTAGAAACATAAGGCCCTAGGTCTTTGGCGTGGTCGACATTAAAGCGTTGAACTGCCACATTGTAAGCATAGCCATCTGAAGCTTGTACTTCGTGCAGGTCAAAGCGAGCGGGGAAGAATAAAACAGGTTTTCCACGCGCGGCTACCAGCGTTTCGTATACATTGGTTGCAATACGGCTGGAGCGCGTTAATATTCCTAAAGTAGGGGTTTCTAACAGCGCGAAATCACGGTAACGCCCACGCACTTTTAAGACAGGCTGCGCTCTTAATGGGTCACCATCCGATTTTACAACAGCACCATCATGGACTGCCCATACTTCTAAGTTGTTGGATGTATCTATAAATTTGTTGTTCTCGTCAAAATAACCGGTACAGTTTCGAAGCATGGCCAGGGCTTTATCTACGCCAACCACTACGCTGTTACCAATGTGGCGAGTAAACCATTGCATTTCAACTTCTATTTCGCCAACGTTAATTTTTTCTGGGGATATGTCTTTGGGCAAATTATGATTTTTACCTGCGTAGGTATAACCTTCTGCAGAAAGAGCCAATAGCATAGCATTGATATTGGCAAAGTATTTGTCTGAATACCAGCCTTTGCGCATTCGTTCTACATCAAGCTTGAAATTACTGTCGTCTAGTCTTTTTCCATTAAATATGGTCATACGGTTTCCTAACAAATTAATTTTTTTACAGCCAACCTGAGTTTGTAGATTGTACGATATTCATTCCTGCTGCTGCAAAGCGCGAGAAAGCTTCTTCTGCGGCGGAGGTATGATCTACTACGCCCGGAACGACCACTGGTGAAGAGCAATCTTCTAGCAAGTAGATTTTTTGGGCGAGAGAAGCATCGGTTTCTTGTATATCCTTTAATAAATCGGCAACCGTCCATGCAACACAATGGCTTTTGGCTTGCCCAGCGATGATTAAGCGATCTACTTGTTGCAGGGTTTCAATAAATAAAGGGTTATGTTGACCAATGTTTTCGCCCATGGGTCCTTGTAGCACTTCTGGCCCTATTGCTGAATAATTTTCGGTAAAGGGTTGCTTTCCTTTAATTAATAACTCTGCTTGGGTGTGGCGCACTAAACCATGAAAGAAAATCGCTTCTTCTATCGCCGAAACGAGCGCGTGACCAATGCCGCCTTGCATGGCGTGGTAGGGCCAAACCGTAAGGGCGTATTTTCCTTTTTTCTCTAAGGTTTCGGTATAGTGTTGGATTAATTGCTGCCCATATTCAGGCGCGAGTTGTAGCTCGTGCGATAGGGCGGGATTAAACATCCATTTTTGGGTACGAATATCGTCAGCCGAAATATCTGTATAGGGAGCGGGGTGTTCTCCGGCTTGATTAATGAAAAAGACGGGGTGAAATATTTGTTGGGCGGTGTGGGTGTCTTGGGTAGCGGTGATATGGGTAATTTGATTAATGTTTTTGTATATAAATTCGCTTAAGCGGCGATTATCTTCTACGGCACCAGCGCCGCTGCGACCGCCTACGAATAATTCAAAGTTGGGGATGCAGAAGGTGTTTTGAACATCTATGAGTACTAACCAGGTTTTTAACGTATCAGCGCTGGCAGGTTGGATGCGGTTAATTTGGCGGTAGGCAGGCGCGAGCGCGGCCAGCCCGTTGTAATCTACTTTGTAAACTGTATCCACATTGCTTGGGTTATAGAATGAGGGCAAAGGTAAAGTCATATTTTCCTTAATTAATGTGATGAGATTTTAGAAAAGTATAACAAAAAAGGGTGAGATGATTAATCATCTCACCCTTTTGGTTTTCAATTTAATTAAGCTTCGCTTTTTGCGGTTGCGGTTTGGGGTTTGCGAGATAAGCGCAAAGCTGTCAGAATGCCAGCAAAGTAGGCTAAATAAGCAATCACTTCGGTTAAGGATGGGTTGCCGTTGTAGCCAAATAAGGCTTTAAGGGTAGTGCCAACCATAGAAGTTTCGTCGATGATGAAGTTGACATCCCAGACATGTTCGATAATGGCGGGCACCCAGCCGATTTCGTTGAATTCGTGAATGGCATGCGCAAATAAACCTGCGGCAAAAAGGATGAGTAAGAAGCCGGTTACTTGGAAGAAGCGGCGTAGGTCTAATTTTACGGTTGTGGCAAACAAAGACCAGCCCAGTAAGGCGGCTGTGCCCAAGCCAAGCGCGGCGCCGCTGATGGTTTGAACTGCATCGGATGTGAACGCTGTAGCGGTGAGGAAGATGGCGAGTTCGATGCCTTCACGGACGACGGCAAAAAAGGCTAAGGTGAAGAGCGCGCGGCTGCCCATTTGCTGAGTGGCTTGATGTACGCCTGCTTCAATTTCGCTTTTCATGTTGCGCGATTGTTGGCGCATCCAAAAAATCATCCAAGTGAGTACACCGGCGGCGATTACCATGGTGATTCCTTCAAAGATTTGTTCGGCTGGGCTTTCTAGGCTTAAGCCAAACATGGTGAGCACTACGCCAGTAATAATGCTAACAACTGTGGCGCTAATGACACCGTACCAAACGGCTGGGGTCATTTCTTCGTGGTGTACTTTTCGTAGTGCGCCGAGCACAATGCCAATAATGAGGGCAATTTCAATGCCTTCGCGGAGAGATAGAAGATAAGAAGGGAGCATGTTTTTCCTTTTCGAGAATTTTTTATGGGTATTTAAGTACCCTGTGATTGATTTTTCGGCGTCATCTTATCACAAAAAAAGGGTTTAAACAACATATTTATCACATTATTCATAATAATTAAGGGTGATTTATAAGTTGCGCAGGTAGATTTCGGGATTATTTAAGAAGTCACGTGTAAGGGTGACATGCTCTAATTCATCAAACTTTTTGGGTTTAATTTGTCCGTCTTCAAAAGCTAAAATTTGAGCGTTTGGAAAAGCCATTAAGATGGGAGAGTGTGTGGCAATAATAAATTGGGCTTGTTGATTAATCATTTGACCGAGTAGAGCCAAAAACCCCAATTGTCGGATGGGCGAAAGTGGCGCTTCGGGTTCGTCTAACAAGTAAAGACCACCTGCCACAAAGCGGTCTTGAAACAGGGCTAAAAAGCTTTCGCCGTGTGAGCGCGCGTCTAACCCATCTCCGTAGCGGCGCTTCATATCGCCTAATTGCCCCGCGGTGCCCATTTTGGCAAGCCCTTTGGCATAGTCTGAACGGTTTATATATTCTTGATCAATTTGCTTTAGGTCTTCTTCCATTTCCTGCCGCAGTTGGTTTTGTTGTTTGACATAGCCAAAAAAATCTTCGGCGCGTAAGAAGAATCCCTTGCGGGTTCGATTGGTCCAAATTAATTGGAGATGTTGAGCTAACTCGCGTTGCTTAATTAAGCTGGGGTCTGTTTTGAGGGGTTGGCTGCCTACTGTAATACTCTCTGCTGCACAGGCAATGCTTTCAAGCAAAGTGGATTTACCAGAGCCGTTTTCACCGACAAAGAAGGTAACCGGCGCATTAAACGAGAGAGTAGAGAAGTTCTCTAAAATCGGTAAATTAAAGGGAAAATAGACTTTTTTAAATGGCTTGAGGGCGATCGAACGCAGGGGCAGGCCGCCCGGAGAATTTTTACTTGCGCCCACGGCTTTTCTTGCCAGAGAAGGCGGGCGCGCTAATTGCAACAATATTACAAATGCGCTCGTCTAAAATGCGGGTCCGTACGCGCTCATCGACATCTTTTAACATATCTACAGCTACTGTAATAATGGTGGGCAATTCTGCATTGTAGCGATAATTAAGCAACTGATAGAGTTTTTCTCGCGCCCAGGGAGTAGCCGATTGTGAACCCATATCATCCAATACCAATAATTGGGTGGTGCGAACTTCATCAAAACGGCGGTCATAGCTGGCGCCAGCGTTGGGGCCAAAGGCTGCTCTTAAATGGTCAAGCAGGTCTGGTACAGAGACAAATAAGGGAGGGTCACCTAGCTCTGCGCGATAATTGGCAATAGCAGCGGCCAAATGGGTTTTTCCAGAACCAAATGGTCCGGTAAATAGCAGCCAGCCGCGCGGTTTTTCTGCAAAGCTACGGGCTATTTTTAACGCTTTTTCTAGTGACTTTGCATCTTCTGGTTTTAATCCTTCTTCGCGCCGGTCTACAAAAGCACCAAACGTGCGATTCGAAAGTAATTCGAGAGATGAAAGCTCAGGGTGCCCCATATCACTGGCTGGGCGGCGAAAATCAGGGGCATTAATGCGTACCGAGGCAACCAATTCGGGGTCTTGTAAACGTGAGCGGATGCGTGCTTCAATTTCATCTAATCCCAAATTGGTCGTTACCACCAACGGCAAGTGATTAATATAACGATAATTAATAATTTGAAATAATTTTTCTTGCGCCCAACCGGTTGCGTTTTGGGTGCCAAAATCATCCAAGACCAGCAATTTTGCATTGCGAATTTCGTCAAAGCGTTCTTCAAAACTGGTGTCAGTATTGCCATATGAAAATCGCAAACTATCTAGCAAGTCTGGCACGGTTAAAAATAGTGTAGGCACACCCATAGAAACGGCAAAATTGGCAACCGCCGCGGCTAAATGGGTTTTACCGCAACCATAACCACCTTGTAATAACAACCAGCCTTCTAGTTTTTGAGCATACATGCGGGTCAAATTAAAAGCCATTTCAAGAGATTGGGTTTGCATTTCACCCAACCCAAGCCGCCCGTTTAGTTTAAAACTTTCAAACGTCAAGTGATTTAATCCTTCTAGGCTGCTTAGAGCGTGCAGCCGATCTCTTACTTGCTCGGTTAAATCACGGCGGCGGCATTCGCAAGGAAAGGCTTTCCCAAAATCGGGGTGGCCAACGGGATGGTCATAGCGCACAAAACCTAACCCACTGCAAATGGGGCAGTTTGGGTCACCTTGTCCGCTAAAATGGCTTGGGTTATTTCCGGCGGCGGAACGCTTCGACTTTGTCGAGGACGTCTGCGGAATCATCTTTTTGATGGTCTCGTCGATTTTGCTCTTCGGCACGGCCTTCTTCCTTCCAGCGTTTCAATATTGCTTC
>CAYOGW010000022.1:0-2785 GCA_964403635.1 uncultured Anaerolineaceae bacterium
CCATCACCGCTAGTTTGGCAAAAACAGCCGTCTCTTCTCAAGACATTTTTCTCTTTCACAAAACCAGTAATCGCCAGGTGTACCAAGAAGCCAAATTAAATTTCCCGAGCGTGGCAGAAGTGCTGCTCTTTAACGAAAGAGATGAATTAACCGAATTTACCCAAGGGAATCTGGTGCTAGAAATGAATGGCGAACGGTTTACCCCGCCGATTGATTCGGGGCTGCTGGGCGGTGTTTTTCGAGAACATTTGCTAGAGCAAGGGCTGGTGAGCGAACGGGTGTTTAAAATAGCCGATTTAAAAACTGCCGAAAAAGTATTTTTAATTAATTCCGTGCGCCAGTGGCAGTCCGTAGCATTGGTATGAATCAAAAAGCCTATCAAATTGATAGGCTTTTTACTTTGTTATTTGTTGTGATAGTCTAGTTCGGCTTGAAGCACTTTTTCTGGGTTTTTATCGAAGGTTGCTTTGCAGCCCATGCCGCAAAAATAATAGGTGATGCCTTTGTAGTCTGAAGTGCCCGCCGCGGTCGTGGGGGCGATATCCATATGGCAAACGGGGTCGTGAACGGTATCATTAATCATCTGTTGTTTTTCCTTTCGTTTATAAAGTTTGTAAAGTTATTCTATTGATAGTAACCGATTTTTGTTTAAAAGTAGCCAAGCGGCATAGGCTATAATTTCTTAACTATATTTCTTTAAAGGTAACCCCATGCCCAACCAATTAATTAAATCAACCTCCCCTTACTTGTTACAACACGCCAACAACCCGGTGGATTGGCATGAGTGGAACGCCGAAACGCTCAACAAAGCCAAAGCGCAAAACAAACCCATTTTTCTAAGCATCGGCTACGCCGCCTGTCACTGGTGCCATGTCATGGAACATGAATCCTTTGAAGATGAAGCCACCGCTGAATTAATGAACGCCCACTTCATCAATATTAAAGTAGACCGCGAGCAACGCCCCGACTTAGACAGCATCTACATGGCGGCTACTTTGGCGTTAACCGGTTCGGGCGGCTGGCCCATGTCTGTTTTTTTAACGCCCGATTTAAAGCCTTTCTACGCGGGAACGTACTTCCCACCCGAGCCGCGCTACAACATGCCCTCGTTTAAAGATTTGTTAACCGGCATTGCCAACGCCTATCAAAACGAAAATGGCGAAGTGCAGCGCGTGGCAGAACAGGTCACCAGCCACTTGCACAGACAAGCTCAGGTAACGGCGGGCAGCAGCCAGCTGAGCCAGCCCGCTTTAAACGCCTCCGCGCAACGCTTGTATGAAGATTACGACTGGGGCTTTGGCGGCTGGGGGCAAGCGCCCAAATTTCCGCAAGCCATGACAGTCGAACTGCTCTTCCGTCAGCACATCAGCGGCGACGAGAAAGCCCTGCCGCCCGCCCTGCACGCCCTGCAAGCCATGGCACGCGGCGGCATGTATGATGTGGTCGGCGGCGGCTTTTCGCGCTACAGCGTGGACAACCACTGGCTGGTACCCCATTTTGAAAAGATGCTTTACGACAACGCCCTGCTGGCGCGCGCCTATTTAAGCGCCTATCAAATAACCGGCGAGTCGTTTTACAAGCGGATTGTGGAAGAAACGTTAACTTTCACCCTGCGCGAGTTGACCCACCCGCAAGGCGGTTTTTTTGCCTCGCTGGACGCCGACTCGGAAGGGGTGGAAGGCAAGTTTTATGTCTGGGAGGCAAGCGAAATTGAAGCGCTGTTAGGCGCGGATTACGCTTTGTTTAAAGCGGCCTACGGGATTAAAGAGAGTGGCAATTGGGAGGGCCATACCGTTTTACAGCGCGCCCTAGACGATAAAACGCTGGCCGCCAAGAGCGGGCTCACCCCCGCCGCTTTGACCGATAAATTAAACACATGCCACTCCAAACTACTGGCAGAACGCGCCAAGCGGGTGCGCCCAGCCACCGATGACAAGGTCATCACCGCTTGGAACGGATTAATGCTCTCAGCCTTCGCCGTAGCCGCTCGCACGTTGACCAGCCCCGAGGGCGGCCTGCATGAAGTTTATTATCCGGCGGCGGTGAAAAACGCGGAGTTCTTAATTAACGCCCTACGCCCCAACGGACAGTTACGGCGCGCTTGGCGCGACGGGCAGACCTCCGGCGAGGTGTTTTTAGACGATTACGCCGCCTTGATTTTGGGCTTGCTGGACTTGTACGAAACAGACTTTAACGCCAACTGGTTTAGCCAAGCCCGCCAACTGGCGGATGAAATGATTGAACAGTTTGCCGACCCGCAAGGCGGATTCTTCGACACATCCAGCCAGAGCGAGGCGCTGTTAATGCGCCCGAAAGACCTGCAAGACAACGCCACGCCTTCGGGCAACGCGCTGGCGGCTGAGGCCCTGCTGCGGCTGGCGGCTTTCAGCGAGCAAGCCGAATATCGCCGCATGGCAGAGCAAGCCTTTGCCCTGAGCGCCGAACAAGCCCTGCGCTACCCCACCGCCTTCGCGCGCTGGCTGTGCGCCATCCATTTTGCTTTGGCCAAGGTGCAGCAAGTGGCCATCAGCGGGGAATTAAGCGACCCAGCCGTACAAGCGCTGATTGCCGAAGCGCGGAAAGGGTTTCAGCCGCACCGCATACTTGCGGTTGCCCCGCCGCCCGCGCAGGTGCCGGAACTGTTGAAAAATCGGCCTTTAATTAAGAACAAACCCGCCGCCTATGTGTGCGAGGGGTTTGTTTGCCAGTTACCGGTGGGTGATGTGGGTGAACTACGGAAAATACTTTATTAATTTTCTTCTAAAGCAATTTGGATGGCACGAAT
>CAYOGW010000022.1:2885-15566 GCA_964403635.1 uncultured Anaerolineaceae bacterium
CGGCGAAAGCTGACTCCCAGTTGATTGTTGCGAATCACCGACCATAGTTTACGCTCGGCGGGAGTGAGTTGTTTCCGTAATTTTCGAGCTGTTTCGTAGCCTTTGGGTGTGGTTCTTCTGGCGGGCATATCGTTTCTCCATCTTTAAAGACCAAATACCAAAGCAACCCCGACCCCCACCCGTCCTCCCCCAAATCTGACCACCTAAATTTGGGTAGTTATCGAAAGTCTCTATCTCGGATTTGGGGGAGGTGCCGAAGGCGGAGGGGGTCACTCCCAGACCCGCTCAATGACCTTTTTAACCTTCTCTTCGTACATGCGAATTAATGCGCGGTTGCCTTCGACGATTTGCCTTTCGGCCTCGATACGGTCGACGATTTCGCGCTGGATTTCTAGTGGCGGAAGAGGAACTAGGGTGTTCTTCGCCCTAATTATGGTGTAAGTACCAACTATTGCTCCAGCAGTGTTATCAATTTGGGTTCTTACAAAATCTGTTTGAAAGAGATATTCAATATAGCGAGTCTCAAAATCACTCTTTTTTTTGAACCAAAGAATATTCCCATCCTTGAAATAAAACTTATCATTCTTTCTAACTACATAGCACACACCAAGAGTGCCAACTCCTGTAACCATCATATCGCCTTCTTTTGGAAGGCCATATTTTGAAGCATATTCAGAAAACATATCTTCCGATATAAATAATTCATTATTAACGAAGCCATTTTTTGCAAGCAATACAATTTCTCTTGCACGATAGAATGGAACTCCGTGATCTTTCCATTGAGATTCAAAAACTCTCTTACTCGATGTTATATCAAATAATTCTTCTAACTTTACAATCGACCATTCGGGATCAATTTCCACATTCGGCTTCCAGCCTTCGACCACCTGCCGCGCGCCGTCGATGATACGCTGGTGGGCGGCGATTTCGTCCACGATTTGGCGCTGGATTTCGAGTGGTGGCAGGGGGATTTGGATTTTGTATGCATCATTCCGATTCAAACCCGGAACTCCAGCTTGAGTATTCACACTTTGCAAATTAAGACTTTTCAAAATGTGAAATAGATAGTCAAGTTTTATCTTTTCTTCATTCTCTAATTTGATATAGAAAGTTGTATCAATAGGAAAACCGTTTTTTTCCGAATAATGAACTTCACCAGCAGAACCTTTTCGCCCAACAATTAGAAATGGTGCTTTCACCAAGTAGTCATTGTGATACCCAACTATCCCATTTGAACCAAAAACAGGAAATTCACCATCTTTTCTATTATCCGCTTTTAGAGGTTTTCCATATTCAAATGTACAAATATCACCTATTGCAACCATTGGGTATCGTTGTTGATGATTGCGAGTCACTTCCCGATAACGGTCAGCGCTCAGGTTGTAGTCGCCCGTTTCTGTCAGTTTGGAGATTGAAACCAGCAAGGCGGAATCAATGGTCGGGGCGAACGAAGCGGGGTTTCCATCTAACACGGCTTTTTGCCAAGCGCGCAAGGTGTTTAAGGCGTCTGGCAGGTCATTTTTCTCAATTGGGTTGCGTTGCGCGCCCAAGCCAAAGCCATCATTTTCAACTTTAACAAACAAGACCTTGTCCGTCTTTTTGGCGAGGGCTTTATCCAACAGCAAAATAGACGTTTTGACACCCGAATACGGGTTAAAAGCGCCCGCCGGTAGCGAAACCACCGCCCACAAGAAGTTATGCTCAATTAAATATTTTCGCAATTGTTTATACGCCCCCGCCGATTGAAAGATGATACCTTCGGGCACAATAATGGCGGCGCGCCCGTTGGGCGTGAGATGCTCGGCCATATAATCCACGAACAGCACTTCACTGCGGTTCGACTGCACCGAGAAGCGTTTATGGGGTTGAATACCACCTTTGGGCGACATAAACGGCGGGTTGGCAAGGATGACATCGGCGTATTCGTTCCAGCGTTCTTCGCTGGTCAGCGAGTCGTATTCGAGAATATTTGGTTTGACAAAGCCATGCAGATATAGATTAACCAACGAGAGCCGCACCATATCGGGCGAGATGTCGTAACCGGTGAAATTGGGAAATATTTTTTGCTTGTCCAGCGGCTGACCCGCTTCTTGATTGGACTTAACGATGTGCTTGAATGCCGAAATTAAGAAACCCGCCGTGCCACAAGCGGGGTCTAGAATGGTCTCGTTTTTCTGCGGGTCAACAACCTGCACCATAAAATCGATAATATGGCGCGGCGTCCGAAACTGCCCCGCATCTCCCTGCGAACCGAGCACAGACAAGAGATATTCGAAGGCATCCCCTAATTTTTCAGAGTGGTCGTAACTGAACTCGTTGATGGTTTTAAGAAATAACTTGAGCGTTTCGGGGTCGCGGTAGGGCAAGTACGCGTTTTTAAATATGTTCCGAAAGAGGACAGGCAAGTTTTCGTTTTCACTCATGCGCGTAATGGCTTCGCTGTACAGGTTCAACATTTCCACGCCGCCCATGCGCGGGTCAAAAATATCACTCCAGCCATACTTCTTAAATTCACCCGTAAAGAAGCTAACCTTGCCGCCCATCTCTAGAGACTGCTTGTCCATATCATCCATGAACTTATAAATGAGCGCAATCGTAATCTGCTCTACTTGGCTTTTGGGGTCGGGTACTTTACCGACCAAAATATCTCGTGCCGTATCAATGCGGCGTTTGGTTTCAGTATCTAACAATTTAATTCTCCGTTTTCATTCTTGGAAGCTATGATTTTTATTCACGATGGCGAATTAAACCCTAACTTGTTAAGTGAATTGATTAAATGAAATGTAATCTTTAATATATTCAATGATTTTATTTCGTAAATCACCGTTTAATTTTCTTAAATATTCCCCGCCAGCATGGCTACCCATCACATAGGCAAAATTTCCTGCGTCCACATGCTGACGAAATTCAGGGTCTAAAACATAGGTGCGAAAGAAATTTCTGGCATTCGAAAATTGTTTTTCTTCTGGCATGTAACGGCTGTCAAATTTTTCAAACTCATCATCTATTAATTCATCTCTGCTTTTGAAATACGGTCTCATCCCAAAAATCACTTCAACAATTTCTCGCAGTGAGACTCGGCGGTCTATATTTAAAGATTTTCGCAACTTTTCTAAATTAAAAAATTCGTCGGGTTTATCAAAGATATTTTCTTCAATGTATTGAATAATACCTTCTAAATCGCCCGCTTCTGCTTTTTGTACTGCAAAATCATCATTCTTCATCTGCTCTTCAAACTTCTGGAAGTACATGCGGTCAACACGCATGCCTTCCGGCCCAATCGCGGTTTCACGCACAGAATTAATGGCGTCAGCCAGTCTGTTTTCATAGGATTGATAATTAATAAAACCACCTTCGCCTGGTCCGGTGATTGTCACGCCGCCATCCTTGCGGGTTTTCGGTCGAGGTAGTTTCAAGACTTCATCGTAATTAAAATCTTCTTCAAAATATTCGCAATTGGCAAAAAAATCGAAAAGTTTAAATTGTTCTTTTTGTTTCTTGCCAACATTCTTCTTCCATGCTGGGTCTGTTATTTGTTCTGCAAAATCGTGCCTGCGTGTGCCTCGCCCTTTAATTTGAATAAAATCTGTAGGCGAGAAGACAGGTCTCATTAAAGCAAGGTTGAGAATATCTGGGCAGTCGTAGCCCGTTGTCATCATGCCCACAGTCACAGCCACACGAGCTTTACTGGTTTTGTAATTTTCAATAAAGTTTGCTGACCCATGTAAGCGATTAAAGGTGAAGTTTTCTGTAAATTTTTGGCGGTCATCTACCCGCGAAGTAATCTGAACAGCAAAATCGGAGTGATATTTATTTGGGAACATCTTTTCTGCAACTTCATTCAATAATTGAGTAATCTTTGCGGCATGGTTTTGGCTCACACAAAAAACAATGCTTTTCCCTATTTCGTCACTAATTGGGTCTCGCAAGGCGTTTTGCAAAAAGGTTTCACAAAATACACGGTTGGTGTCTTCAGAAAAGAAATCCTTTTCGAAATCCTTTTTTACAAAGGTTTCTTCCACCTCTTCTGTTTCACCATCTTCCTTTTCCTGAGTTGTTAAAACTGCATAGCCTTGATCAGAAAGCATTTGAGCAGTGATGTCTGTTCGCGCATCGACAACAATTGGGTTAACGAGAAATCCATCTTTAACACCGTCTAACAATGAATAGCGATAGGTCGGCACACCGTTTTCACACCCAAAAGTCTTGTAGGTATCCATCAATACGCGGCGCTCCCACTCGCGCGGGTTATTTTGGTTTTGCGGGTCAAAATTCTTTAAATAGTCTTTGGGCGTGGCGGTTAATCCCAGTTTATAGCCAATGAAATACTCAAACACGGCACGGCTATTCCCGCCAATACTACGGTGCGCTTCATCTGAAATCACCAAATCAAAATCATCCGGTGAAAAAACTCTCTTGTATCGATTGTTCGACATTAATGTCTGCATAGTAGAAACGACTACGTTAGCGCTTCGCCAATCATCACGATGTTTTTTATACACATATGAAACCCAATCTGGCTTCAAATATTTTTCAAAATTATTAATGGCTTGCTCTTCCAGTTCAATTCTATCCACCAAGAACAAGACACGCCGCGCGTTCCCTGTTCGCAAAAACAGCTTAATCACCGCGGCAGAAACAAGCGTTTTACCTGTTCCGGTTGCCATTTCGAACAAAAAGCGGTCTTTTCCCTTTTTTACGCTTTCTTGTATGGCTTTTATTGCTTTCAGTTGATATTCTCGCAAAAAGCGTAGCTTCTCATCTTTTTGCCATAAAGGGTCTTGTTTATAGTTAAAGTTTTGGGTTAGAACAATATAATCTTTTTCAACAACTTCACGGGCTAAACTCTGAGGATTTGGCGTAAATTTAGAAAAACTCTCAAATGAGTCAGGTGTGGGATATTTTGTAATGGATTGGGGGTTGCCGCGCTGGGTATCCCACATAAAATGCGAGTTGCCATTCGAAAGAATAACAAAACGGCAATGGTGCGCTTGGGCATACTTTCGGGCTTGTTCCTTGGCAGAAAGAGGGTGAATTTGCTCTGCCTTGGCTTCTAAAACAACCAATGGAAAACCTTTTTTGTCTAAAAGCAAAAAATCAACGAAGCCGTTTTTGCTTTTTTCAAAGTTTTCCCCAAGTGAATTAAAGTGACTTTCAGTAATTTTGACATTATTTTCAAGGACAATGTTTGCCTTGCCCTCTTCATCGTCAAAAAATTTCCAACCAGCCTCTTTCAACAACTCGTTGATTTTTATCCGTGCTTTGGCTTCTTTGCTCATCATGCTATCCTCAACGTACTTTTACCCACAATGATTTTAAGCATACCCAAAAACAACATTTAGAGCAAGTTATTGCTTATTTAGTTTATATTAAATTCTGTTTTTTTCGGTCAAAAACTCCCCCAAGACATGATTAAATACCTGCGGCTGGTCTACCGCCACGACATGGTTGGCGTTTGGAATCACTGCGTGCCGCGAACCCTTAATCAAACTGGCCAGTTGCTGCTGGCGGATTAACGGAATGGTGCTATCCTGCGCGCCAGTGACGATTAGAGTTGGGGCGTTAATCTCGGCTAGGCGCTGACGCGAGTCCCAGGTTCCCAGCGCGCGCATGGCGGCGCGGTAGGCTTGCGGGTTCGCCGAGGCAATTAAGGCGGCGGCTTGCTTCCTTAATTCGGCTTGCTCTGAGCGTGGGAAAACCCGCTTGGCCACCAGTTCCGCTTGGGCAGGTAAGCCAACGAAATGCACCAACAATGCCCGCTGAACAAAATAAATCCACTGGGCAAGGCTGCTGGGTCTTAAAGCGGCAAAGGAACTAACCAAGACCAATTTGTTAATTAAGTGTGGGTAATCCAATACCAATTGCTGGGCCACAATGCTGCCCATGCTCAACCCGACCACATCTACTTTTTGCAGATTAAGCTCATTCATTAAATCCGCTAATTGGGCGGCGACGCGTTGAAAGCTCCAGCCGTGCCCATTGTAGGGCGATTGACCAAAGCCGGGCAGGTCTGGCGCGAGGGGGCGAAAGCCAGCTTTAATTAACGGGGGAAAGTTCAAAGCCCAGGAAGCTCCGCTGGCACCCAAGCCATGCAGGAATAAAACGCCTTTTTCAGCGGTAGGGTGCGGGTCGAGCAGGAATAAATCGGTCATTTCATTAAAAAAAAATAAAACCCTCAGGTTGAGGGTTTTATTTGGCTTACTTGGGTTGAATGTTGCCGTTTTCGTCGGTGTTGTCTTCTTCGTCTTTTTTCTCGGTTAAGTTATCGCGAAACGAGCGAAGCCCCGCGCCCAACTCACCAAGTGTTTTGCCAAAGCGGCTGGGTCCAAAAAGCAAAATGACAATCACCAAAATGATAATTAATTCAGGTAAACCTAATCCAAACACGCGCATAATATCTCCTTAATATTGGGAAGTATCCCTAAAGGCATTAATACCACAAAGTGATTATTTCTGCCATACCCTTCACGGTCAAAAATTGCGCCTTTTTACTCTATAGGAAGCGCAATTTGTGACCGCGGGCATTATATGTTACTCGTTGCGTCCCCAAATAATGCGCTCAATTTTGCGAACCACACGGCGGTAGAAGGAGCGGGCGCGGCCGTATAAACGGTCTCTTTCTGGGTTAACCTGCTTGACATCTGGCAAAGGTCCGGTCCACTCCACGGCCAGCGAACCCCAAGTGAGCCCCGCTCCGAAGCCAACAAAAACCAGCTTATCGCCTTTGGTTAAACGCCCTTGCTGGGCGGCTTCTACGGTTGCCAATGGAATGGAAGCGGTGGAGGTGTTGCCATATTTGTCTAAATTAATCATAAATTTTTCAATCGGCAGTTTTAATCCACGCGCCGCCGCGTCGATAATGCGGAAGTTGGCTTGATGTGGAATAATAATCGACAGGTCTTCGACCTTCCAATTGGAAGATTCAACCGCGTCCATGGTGGCTTTGGCCATCACACGCGTGGCAAAACGAAAGACTTCTTTGCCATCCATTTGGATGAAGTGCATGCCGGTGTGCACGGTTAATTCGGTGGCCGGGTGACGAGAACCACCGGCTGGCAGGGTTAACAAATCGCCGCCAGAGCCATCTGAATGCATGACTCCGCCATAAATACCACCGGGCTCGTCGCTGGCTTGCAGTACAAAAGCGCCCGCGCCGTCTCCAAACAAAATGCAAACATTGCGGTCGGTCCAGTCTACAAAGCGCGAGAGCGTTTCGGTACCAATCACCACTACATTTTTGACCGAACCGCTTTTAATGGCTTGCGCACCCATGTTCAACGCAAAAATAAAACCAGAGCAAGCGGCTAATAAATCAAATGCGCCCGCGTTGGTCGCGCCCAACTGGTCTTGAATTAAACAAGCCGTTGCCGGAAAAATATGTTCAGGGGTAGAAGTGGAACAGATAATTAATTCCACTTCGGAAGGCAGCAAATTAGCTACTTTTAAGGCTTCTAGCGCCGCTTCGAAACCCAAAGAAGCCGAGGTTTGATTCTCATTATCCACCACACGGCGTTCACGAATGCCGGTGCGGTCACGAATCCATTCATCGTTGGTATCGACAATTTTGCTTAAGTCATCATTGGTTACTACTTTTGGAGGGACAGACATCCCCCAGCCAGTAATATGTGCGTAAGGCATAACAACTCCTTAAAGGTGACCGAAAAACGGCACACCTTCATCTTATTTATTGCTCGAATCTGCTAAAAATTAACGTCGCGTTGTGCCCGCCGAAACCAAACGAATTAGACATAATATGGCGGGGGCTGGCTTTGCGGGGTGTGTTGGGAACATAATCCAAATCACACTCGGGGTCTGGGGTTTGATAATGAATGGTGGCTGGCAAAATATTGTGCTGTAAGACCTGCACCGAAGCCACCGCTTCAATGGCACCCGCCGCGCCTAGTAAATGACCCGTCATCGACTTGGTCGAGGAAATGGCAATGTTATACGCCTGTTCACCAAACACGGTCTTAATCGCCGCCGTTTCAGACTTGTCGTTGAGCATGGTAGAAGTGCCATGCGCGTTAATGTAATCAATATCATTAATGGTTAAGTTGGCATTTTCTAGGGCAATCTTCATACAAATGGCTGCCCCGCCGCCGTTTTCCGCTGGCGCAGAAATGTGATAAGCGTCATCAGTGGTGCCGTAGCCGCTCACTTCAGCCAAAATGGTAGCGCCGCGCGCGCGGGCGTGCTCTAACTCTTCCATAATTAAAACAGCGCCGCCCTCACCCATCACAAAGCCATCGCGGTCTTTGTCAAAGGGGCGCGAGGCCGTTTCAGGGTCTTCGTTGCGGGTAGAAAGCGCACCCATCACATTCATGCCTGCCATGGCAACTGGCACAATCGCCGCTTCAGCGCCGCCAGTAACCATCACATCCGCCGCGCCGCGCCGAATCATTTCAAGCGATTCACCGATGGCGTTCGAACTACTGGCACAGGCGGTCACAATCGCCATGTTGGGTCCGCGCATGCCCAAGTGAATGGCAATCATACCGGGGGCTGTGTCGGCAATCATCATGGGGATTAAAAACGGGCTGACTCGGTCCACGCCTTTTTCTAGCATAATGGCATTTTGTTCCATAATCGTGCCAATTCCGCCAATGCCCGAACCAATCACAATCCCGATGCGGTCACGGTTGCTATCGGTAGCAACCAAACCGGCTTGCTCCACCGCTTGTTGAGCAGCCGCCAAGGCGAACTGCGTGAAGCGATCCATGCGGCGGGCTTCACGGTGACCAAACAAAGCCACGGGGTCAAAGCCTTTTACTTCACTGGCAAATTTTGTTTTATGAGCCGAAGCATCAAACAAGGTAATCGGAGCAGAACCACTTTTGCCCGCCAACATCCCAGCCCACGTTTCTTCTACTGTTAAACCGAGCGGGCTTACTGCGCCCATACCCGTAATGACGACACGTCTTTGCATTCTTCTTTTTCTCCTTTGGCAAAGATAAAGGGCAAGCCGAGGCCTGCCCCACACTTGCCAATAGTAACACACCGAAAGGTTTAGGGATACGAGAAACCGCTTAATTAAACGGTCTTATTACCAAAAATAATTTGAGAAGCTTGCTGAATATGGGTTCGGTCGTGCTCTACCACAAAGGCCATTAATTCTTTCACGGTCATGGGGCCGAGAATACTATGCCGAATTTTTTTAGACCAATCTTTTGCAGTAAATTGCTGCACTTTATTAATTAATTGTTTTCGCGCCTGAAGAAAGGTTTGAAAAGCCTGCCGCCCATCCTGCTGAATATAGCCGCGCGCTTCTACCCATTCATCGGTGACAAACCCTTCTACAAAGACATTTTCTTCACCGGCAATCATTTCTAAGCGCGGCAGGCTCACTTCGATATCCACATCCCTCAAATGGCAAACCAGTTCGCAGAGCGCCCACTCTTTAACCGATGGGCGGTTTTGCCAAGTCGAATCGGGCAGGTTGCGTGTCCAGGTATCTAGCACTGCCGGAAAGGCTTGCATGTTCGCCAAGATGGCGCTCTCAGTGTTGAAATCGGCTTGTAGGTCTGTTTCAGCGGCTTGGGTGAGCCAGCCTTTTAACGCATCAAATCCCCCATAGGGAATGTGAGGGGCTTCTTCTGCTGGCAGGTGTGATTCGGTAAACCAAAATGCCGGAAGCCCAGCTTTTTGGGCGGGCAAAATATCTCGCTGCAGGCTGTCTCCAATCATCAGAATGGGTCCTTCTACCCAGCCCATTCTGGTTAAGAACTCTGGGTAGTAGGCAATACTTTCTTTGGCAAAGTGGTAGGTTTCAAAGTCTGGAATTAATGCAAAGGGATATTTTTCTGGTGGCAGGTTGGCCCAACGCAAGCGCTCTAGAATGGCTTTGCGCGGGAAAAGCGGGTCTGTGGCAATGGCAACTTGCCAGCCTTGGGCAAAAGCCCACTCCACAAACTCAACCGCACCATTTAATGGGCTGGTAATGGGCTGAATGGTAGGAAAAACGCGGTCGTAAAAATCTTCTATTTCGTCTTTAAAATCTGCCCGTTTAATGTTTAATGCCGCATAAAAATGTTGATTAAACACTTCTTCGAGCGTTTGGTCTAGCTCGGCGCTGGCATACATGCGCTGGGTAGCCGACATTAATTCTTTAATTAATGCGGTCGAATCAATGCGGGGTGAAAGGTGCTGAGCAAGTTTTTGAAAATAGACCGGAATAAATTGGGATATGTTCGTGTTAAGTAAAGTATCGTCTAAATCTAAAAGTAAAGTAGGTTTCATTATTTTTTAGCATCAAAGATGGGTGGTAAGGGGTGGCAGTCTCCGCAGCCAATGTGCGGCTCGCTGACCGATTTTTCTGTTTTTTGGCAGTAGGCTTTTATCTGTACACGCCGTTGAAAAAGCGCATCTAAAGGGCGGTTAACGCTGGCTTGTAAAGTTAAGTTCTCGCAGGCGTTGGCCCGTTGAATTCCGGGTGCGGGGCAACTATTGCATAAATCCGCAGACCATTGTTGACCGGCGGCTTTCAGCAAACGACATTCTTCTACATTTCGCCCGCGAAAATAATCGCCATAAAAATACTTGCATTCACTTCCTGCTGGGGTTTTCATACCTCACCTATAAAATATTACTTGTTCAGTTTAAAAACAAGGTCGAAGCGCGTCTTCGACCTTGTTTCGGTTGGGTATAACAAAATTAGACGCGGGTCACGTATTCGCCCGTTCGGGTATCTACCCGAATAACATCGCCTTCTTTAACAAAGCCCGGGCAGGCAATTTCGATCCCTGTATCTACGCGAACTTTCTTCGTTAAGCCAGTGGCGGTATCACCGCGCACAGCTACTTCTGCCCAAACAACTTTTAAATCTACTGTGACGGGCAATTCAATATCAATGGCTTCGCCATCGTAAAAAGTTAATTTACATTCCATGCCTTCAGCCAAAAAATCAGCGCTGGAGCCTAACATTTCGGCGCTTACGGTAGGCTGTTCATAGGTTTCGTTATCCATAAAGTGATAGACATCCCCATCTCGATAAAGAAAAGAAACGTTGTGATAATCTAAACTCACATCTTGAACCGATTGCCCCGAGCTAAAGGTGCGCTCTACATTGGCGCCAGTAATTAAATTACGGGCTTTTACTTTAATGCTGGCGTTGCCTCGGCCGGTTTTGTTATGGCTATACTCTAGCACTTTAAAAAGCTGGCCGTCTTGTTCAAAAGTAACACCTTTTCTTAATTCATTCACATCAATCATGCGGTTTATTTCCTTAATTAATAAAATAAATAAATTAGTTGGTCGGCGGCATTATAGCCCATAGAGGGCTTTTCGAGAATAGAGTTCAGTTCCCCACTTATAAAAAATTAGCATTTGATGGGGGTTACTTAGGCGTCAAACGCTGCGGTGCCCCGCTTCAGACTCAGGGTCATCGTGTAGCAGCTCGACAGCGTGCGGCAACACTGGCAGAATAACTTGCAAATTTTCCAATGCCCCGCGCGGGCTGCCCGGCAAGTTAACAATTAATGTTTTTTTGCGAATACCAGAAGTCGCTCTGGAAAGCATAGCATGTTGAGTCACTTTTAAACTTGCGGCGCGCATGGCTTCATCTAGCCCGGGCGTTAACCTTTCAGTGATTAATCGGGTTGCTTCGGGGGTAACATCTCGTGGGGAGAAGCCCGTCCCACCAGTGGTTAAGATTAAATCCACTTTGCCAGAATCAGCCCAGTGGGTTAATGCGTCACTAATTTGCTTCATTTCATCGGGCAATATTTCAAGCCCCACTACTTGCCAACCTTGCGCTTCAATCTCTTTTTTTAACGCCGGACCTGAAAGGTCTTCTCGCTGGCCGCGAGATGAGCGATCTGAAATGGTGAAAATAATAACCCGCGGATGAATTACAGCCATTTTAATTAGGCGTGTTTGCGAATGGTATTAATTAATGTATCTGGCATGTAGGGCTTTAATATAAAGGCGTTTGCCCCAGCCTGCATCGATTCTGCTTCAAGATTCATTCCGGAAGACATGATGACCACCGTATTTTTAAGCTCTGGGTGTGTGCGCAGGTCGCGTAACATGTCTAAGCCATTGCCTTGCGGCATGTGAATATCCATCAAAATGACATCTGGATTCTCGCGTTGAATGGCTTCAGCCAAATCATCCGATTCGTGCAAGGCTACGGTTTGAAAACCTTCCATACCCAACAACGTTTTAAGCAAAGAAAGCATGGTTGCATCATCTTCAGCCAGCATTATTTTTGGCATTAGCTTTTTCCTTTAATTTTGTTTTTTTCACTGGCTCATTACTTTTTTCTTTTTTCTTGCTAGTTTTTTCTAAAGCCGCATCCAGCACATCTTGTACAGTTTCTGCAAAAATAAATTTAATCGACTTCTTGACTTCGTCGGGCACTTTTTCAATATCTACTTCGTTTCGTTTGGGCAAAATAATGGTCTTTAACCCATTGCGATGAGCCGCCAACACCTTTTCTTTAATGCCGCCAACCGGCAGCACTTGTCCGCGCAGGGTGATTTCACCCGTCATACCAACGCCCGCTTTGGCGGGCCGCCCCGAAATCAGCGAAACCAAGGCGGTTGCCATGGTCACCCCGGCAGATGGGCCATCTTTGGGTTGCGCGCCAGCCGGAATGTGCAAATGAATATCGCTTTTTTCAAAAAAGTCTTCTTTTAATCCAATTTGAGCTGCCTTCGAGCGAACATAAGAAAGCGCCGCTTT
>CAYOGW010000022.1:15666-28886 GCA_964403635.1 uncultured Anaerolineaceae bacterium
ATATTTCGTTCTAAACTTCGAACACCTGCCTCGCGGGTATAGTGATTAATAATCGCGTTCAGGGCTTTGTCTGTAAACGACACTTCTTCGGGCAATAAACTATTTTCTCGAATTTGGCGGGGGATTAAATAACCGCGCGCGATGGCTGTTTTCTCCCCTTCGGTATAACCCGAAAGTGAAATAATTTCCATGCGGTCACGCAAAGGTCCCGGTATTGTTTCGAGTGTATTGGCGGTGGTAATAAACATCACCTGTGATAAGTCAAAAGAGACTTCTAAGTAATTATCTCGAAATTCACTATTCTGTTCAGGGTCTAGCACTTCTAACAAGGCCGAAGCCGGATCGCCATGAAAATCCATGGTTAATTTATCTACTTCATCCAGCATAAAGACAGGGTTTCTAGATTCAGAACGCCGCAACGACTGCAAAATTCTGCCGGGCATCGCGCCAATATAAGTGCGGCGATGCCCTCGAATTTCGGCTTCATCCCGTACGCCGCCTAAGGAAAGACGAATAAATTTTCGTCCCATAGCGCGCGCAATAGACTGTCCGAGCGAGGTCTTTCCAACGCCGGGCGGACCTACAAAGCACAAAATAACCCCTTCGCGGTCGTGTCGAATCTCATCTTGTGATTCTTCTCGCAACAGGTCTTTCCGCTCTAAACGTAACTTTCGAACCGCTAAAAATTCTAAAATTCGTTCTTTAATATCGTCTAAGCCAAAATGGTCTTTATCTAATACCGCGCGAGCGTGAGCAATATCTAACTTATCATCGGTGGTTTTAGACCAAGGCAAATTTACAATCCAATCCAAATAAGTGCGGATGACTCCATATTCCGCGGCGGCAGTCGGCAAACGAGAGAGGCGATCGACTTCTCGGCGGGCCATCTTTTCTGCTTCTTCCGTTAAATGGGCATCTTCTAGCTTCTTGCGAAACTCTTCTACTTCTACGCTTTGCTCATCCCGCTCACCCAACTCTTTTTGAATGGCTTTTAATTGCTCACGCAGATAATATTCCCGCTGAACTTTGTCAATTTCTGACCGGGCATCATTTTGAATTTTTTGGCCAATTTCTAGCACTTCGGTTTCATGAATCAGCAAACTGATTAATTTTCGCAATTTTTCAGTTAATGAGTCAAACTCTAATAATTGCTGAGCATTAGTTAATTCAATTCGCTGAAAATTCGCAATGCTGTAAACCGTGTGCAGAGGGTCATCCATGGCAGAGATGGTTTCTGCCAATTCTCGCGGGAAAGAGGGGATTAAATCTGCGATAGTTGCAAATTGTTCACGGGCTTTTCGAGCCAATGCTTCTACTTCTACACCCGTTTCAATGGTTTCAGGCAGCGGACTAATTTGTGCCATTAAATAGGGTTCGTTGGCAGTAAATTCTTCAACTTTAAATCGTTGCAAACCTTGCATTAACAATCGAATAGTGCCATCGGGTGCGCGCAACAGGCGATGAACGCTGGCTAAGGTGCCAACAGTATATAAATCATCTGGGCCGGGTAATTCATCTTCTGGGTTTTTGGCAGCTACCAGCCCAATTAATCGGTCGCCCGCCATAATGTCGTCAACCAATTGAATGGAACGCGGCTGCCCAATGGTTAATGGAACAGTGGTATGCGGGTACGAAACCAGTCCGCGTAAGGGCAAAATGGGGATGCTTGTGGGCAGGGGCTGGTTTGCTTCAACGGAATTAAATTCGGGCGCAGCCTGCTCCGATTCTTTTTTTGCGGAAAATTTGGTTGAAATTGTGGGCATTAATAATTCCAGAATATTGTCAGTTTCTCGGTATAGCCAACCGTCTAGTTCATTAAAATTAGGTATCCAACGATAGGCTGTCATTTAATTAATCATCTATTTTTTCTTAAGCGTTATGGTTAATAATCCATCTTCATATTCCGCGTTGGTTTCAGCGGGGTTAATTAAACCGGGTATTACAACCGCGGTGTTAAATTCACCAAATCGAATTTCCATTTGATGGTAAGCAGAACGGCGGGCAAACAAATCATAACGGGTTCCGCTGATGGTAAGCAGGTCATTATCGAGGTTTACTGTAAAATCTGTCTCTCGTAACCCTGAGATTTCGACGCGGACAATATAGGCTGTATCGGTTTCAAATAAATCGGTGGGAGGGTTCCAACTGCGTTGAAGAAAGTTTTGCAGCCACTCTGGCTTGGATTGCAGCGAAAGGTGGGATTCAAAATTTTTAGTTCTTTTGGCAGTCATTTTCTCCCTTTCCGCAGGGATGCTATGGTGCCCCAGGCGGGGGTCGAACCCACAACCTACAGCTTAGAAGGCTGGTGCTCTATCCATTGAGCTACTGGGGCATTAATTATGGATGGGTCGTATGCCTTTATACACGCGCGGACCCGCAAGTGTTTGTAAAATGATGTTCGCCGGACGACCTAGTTTTTCGGCAAGCATAACCGGAGATTGAGGGCTGTTTCCGTTGGCGAGGAAAACCCGAAAAACAGCTTCGACCATGGCGGTTTGACCCGTTAAAAATTCGGGCTGTTGGGCGCAATGGGATAATACCGTTTGCTGTAAACCATCCATTTGAATGACTTCTGCTGTTTCCGGGTTAATAAAATCAATCATTTCGCCGCTGTTTAAATTGGCAAAGACTTCTTGATGTTCTTGGCATAATAACCCACGTAAGTGAACATGCCAATCTCGTTCGTTTTGCTGCCACCAATCAAAGTCGATGTGGAAGTGCGTTTGCAAAGTGGGTTTCACTAAGCTAGAGCGCGGAGGCAATTGGTTTTCTGTCATTCTATTCAACACTTTCAACTTCAGCCATGCGGTAATGAGAATCTCCAACATGTTTAAATTCTTTACTGGTCGCCAATAAGGCCAACAATGGCGCAGGAGGAACGCGGCGTAAGATATTAACAGCAGCGTATAGCTCTTTGGCATGTACATGCCCCTGCGGTGTTAATTTTGACAATTGATTAAGAAAATCTTTTACCAGTTTTTCGAAGGACTGGCGAGATTTTGCATACTGCTGTACCGCTTGATGAACCGCATCTGCATCAGGGACTGCGATAACCATGCGATCATCGAATTCGCAGCCTACTTCTTGCCGCAATAAGGCAAAAACCAAACCGCCATCAGAGCCAGCTAAAACGGTACGAACCCAATCTCTTGAAGCGCGGCGAGTACCCGAATCAATGATCACTTCGCCGGGGGTTTCACTTTTTCGAATGGTTACCAAACCGCCGGGGATTAATTTATTCGTATCAAACCACTCGCGTAGCCCATAGACATATCCATGCTCTCGTACCACCCAAGCGGGGATTTTTTCACCGGTTTGGGCATCTACCAAGATGAAGCGAATTCGAGGAGACTCGTACGCAGTAGGGAACAAAGCGCTAACGCGGTTAGAAATAGGCAGTGTTCCAGCCCGCCAATGGGGGTAATTTAAGCAAACCGTAACTTCATCGGCTAGCTCTTGTTTCATTTCGCTTTCACTTAATTCATCATCAAGCTCAGCTTCTAAGGCTAACATTTCTTCGGTTAATACCGACCGATCATATTCAATGGGGTTGTATTGTAAAGCAACTGGGATTTGTTGAACTTCAGCGGGTTCAAGGCGACGTAAGCACCATAATACTTGCCCAGCAGGACCCACTTCGTCAAAACGACCATCTTCTTGTAAGGCATAATTCAAGGAAAATTCTGTCAAATTTTGATTGCTCGAATTTGTCAATTCAACTTGTTCCATTAAAGCTTGAACCGACATTGGCTCGCCTTCTGCCATCTCTAAAACTGCTTCAAACAAATTCAACTGTCCGGAATTGATATTAATTAATAAGGCGCTCGGAAACCACCGCGCCGCAATACGCACCAAACTAGAATCGCCAGAAAGGGCAACTTCTAAGGCATGCTCAATTTCTGGGCCAAATTTTTCTAATACCGCGTCCACGTCAAATTCTGGAGCAACTGCTTGCGCTTCTGGATGATTTAATTTGTGGTTTTCAAAACCAGAAGCAAAAAAGCGTGTCGAGCCATCTTCCATGGCAACTTCTAACACATTAAATTGCTCTACGGCTGGGTTAACCCCAGCTCGGATGGATTTCACTTGCCCCTTACGCATATTTAAAGCCGGAAAAACTAATTTCTGGCCTTCTTTATGCTGTTCCCCCGGCAAGAAAATATCACCCGCGCCTTTTTGAGCCTTTGCCTGCTGTTCTTTTTCTGCACGAATACGTTCGTGTACCAAAACACGAACCAATTCAGCGGTTGTTAAAGGCTGTTCGGTTTCAAATAAATGGTTTTGTATAAACTCTAAATCGGCTGGATTAATCTTAAACATACGCCAAATTTCAAATGTACTGGTTGGTGTTGCTAAACTGGATACCATACGCTGCCTTGCAATTTCAATTCTCCATAACCTGATTATGAAACAAGCTGAGATTATGGGCAGGCGTATTATACCTTAATCAACGAAGAGACTGCGAAAAAAATCACAATGCCATTTTTAATTATGCTATAATTAAACTACGATGTACGTTATTCATAGGTTTCGCACAGATAATAATCAAACCCAAATGCTGACCGGCTGGTGCGCGGCGGCTGGGTTTACCCTGCCTGTCTGAAACAACACCATCTTATCAAGCCGGTCGCCCGCTGCAAATGCTTCGGGCGATATTTTTTTATCAGGAGAATAGAATGTATAAAACTCATACTTGCGGAGAATTACGCGCCTCTCATGTTGGCCAAACAGTAACACTAGCCGGTTGGGTACATCGCCAACGTGATCACGGCGGTGTAACCTTTATTGATTTAAGAGATCGATTCGGGCTGATTCAGGTGGTTGGAGACCCTAATCAAAAGGCGGTTGCTTCTATTCAAAACGCTCGCCAAGAGTGGGTTTTACAAATTACAGGCATTGTTCGGCTTCGACCAGAAGGAGCTCAAAACCCAAACCTTTCTACTGGCGAAATCGAAATTGAAGTGCAAGCTTGCGAAGTTCTTAATCCATCAAAGGCGCTGCCTTTTCTCATTTATAAAGATGAAGAAGTGGATGAATCCGTGCGCCTTAAATATCGTTACTTAGATTTACGCCGCGAAAAAATGCAAAGAAATCTCTTGTTGCGGCACAATGTCATTAAGTTTATGCGAGACTATTTAAGTGACAAAGGATTTTTAGAAGTAGAAACCCCTTTATTATTTAAAACCACACCCGAAGGCGCACGAGATTATTTGGTCCCATCTCGCTTACAACCGGGCAGTTTCTACGCTTTGCCCCAATCTCCTCAACAATTAAAACAATTATTAATGGTTGCCGGTGTTGACCGCTACTTTCAAATAGCCCGTTGCTTGCGGGACGAAGACCTGCGCGGCGATCGCCAGCCTGAATTTACTCAACTCGACCTTGAAATGTCCTTTGTTCACCGTGACGATGTCTTAAACATTGTCGAAGACCTGTTTACCAAAATGGTAGCCAAAATATTGCCAGAAAAACGGTTACTTGCATCGCCTTGGCCGCGCTTTACCCACGCCGAAGTAGTAGAACGCTACGGCAACGACAAGCCTGACCTTCGTTTTGGAATGGAACTCTTTGACTTAAGTGAAATTTTTGCAAAAAGTGAATTTCGGGTCTTCCAAATGGCGCTCGAAAACAAAGGTGTCATTAAATGCATCATCGCGCCTGGTTGTGCCGAATACACCCGTCGAGAAGTGGATGACCTTACCGAACTGGCTAAAACCCAAGGCGCAAAAGGGTTAGCCACCTTAGCCTTTGCCCAAGAAGGCATCAAGGGTACAGCCCAAAAATTCATTTCCAGCGAAGAAGTCGAAGCGATTCAACAACTAACCGGTGCTAAAGCAGGAGATTTAATTCTTTTTGTTGCCGATTCTCGCGCTGTAGCCAACAAAACCTTAGCCACCTTAAGATTGCACTTCAGAGACAAATTGAATCTAGCCGACCCCAATGTTCTCGCATTTATCTGGGTGTTAGATTTCCCCATGTTCGAATATAACGAGGACGAACAAAAATGGGATGCCGCTCACCATCCCTTTACCATGCCAAAATTAGAAGACCTGCCCAAGTTCGAAACCAACCCGGGCGAAATCCTCTCAGACGCCTACGACATGGTGCTAAACGGTTACGAAACCGCATCTGGCTCTATCCGTATTCATCGCAGCGACATTCAGCAAAAAGTATTTCAATTGCTTGGGTTAAAAGATGACGAAATTCAAGCCAAGTTTGGGCATCTCATCGAAGCCTTCGAATTCGGCGCACCCCCGCACGGCGGCATGGCACCAGGCATAGATCGATTAGTGATGCTCTTTGCAGATGAACCCAACATTCGAGAAGTGATTGCCTTTCCCAAGAATCAAGCAGGAAGAGATGTGATGGCAGACGCCCCCTCGCCTGCCTCCGAAAAACAATTAAGAGACCTCCACATCCGCGTGGAATTACCAAAACAAGATTAACCCTAATCTGGCAGAAATTAATTTCTGCCAGATTTTTTTATTGCAAGCCGTTTAAAATATATGGTATAAGAATATTGACCCTGCTGTGCTCGTGATGCGGCCCTTTCGGCACTGAACCAATACGTATTAAATGGGTCTCAATCTTACGGAAGCAACGCGATAGGCCTGAGCCAAGGCGGAGCAACCGGGTAGAGACCCGCCCTGCTTTTGCAGGTTCAGCACCTTGCAGCACACGGCATTTGCGGGGTTTTTAATTGGGTCTTGACTCTCGTATTTGTAACCAGTAGAATACTGAATAAGTTTGAGCAAGACTTAACAACTAAATATTTGGAGATAAAGCGACTGGACCCTGAAATTAATTTTAGGGTTACGAGGTGAAGGTTCTCCCGTGCGAACGGGACGCTAACTCTGGCTTACCAGAGGAAAATCGGATAGATCAGCGGATGCCTTCGAAGCCATATCACTGGCTTCATTCTCCCTTCCGGATAAAGCACAAATGCAAACCCGCGCGGTAACGAGCGGAACAAACAGTTGTGCAGTGTGATACGAGCATATTGCTTGTATGCCATCTGGAAGGGCTGTTTTTTTAATTTATCTTTTAATTAAAAGCATGCCCAAGGCATGCTTTTTTGTTTACCTAAAAAAGCAAGAAACGGGTGGCTGCCAGCAAAAGAAGTGGATATGATGATTAAAACAACCGGAGGTTAATATGTCCATTTCTGAAAACCAAACCCTTGCTCAAGATTATCGCATCATTGAACAAGCCATTCAGTACCTTAACAACCATGTTACCGAACAACCCCCACTGGCAGAAGTAGCCGCTGCCGTTGGATTAAGTGAATTTCACTTTCAGCGTTTATTTACACGTTGGGCAGGCATTAGCCCAAAGCGATTTTTGCAGTTTTTAACCAAACAAAACGCCAAAAAATTACTTGAAAGAAATAGTGTTTTAAGCGCCACATTTGGCGTGGGTCTTTCTAGCCCGGGGCGTTTGCATGATTTATTGGTTAGCACCGAAGCCTTAACCCCCGGAGAAATTCGCTCGCGCGGTGAAGGCGTAATCATTCACTGGGCACTAGAAGACAGTCCCTTTGGCGAGGTGCTTGTGGGCTTAACCGAACGTGGAATTTGCCACTTAGCCTTTGTAGACGATTCTGCACAAGAGGCTTTAATCGCTCTAAGCCAAGAGTGGCCTCGGGCTACGCTAAAAAAAGCTGAGGGTGAGCCCGCCCGAATTGCAGCTAGCATCTTTCATAGCAAAAAACGAACATCGCCACTGCCGCTACACTTAAGCGGAACAAATTTCCAATTAAAAGTTTGGGAAGGGCTGCTCAAAATTCCTGAAGGGCAAATTGCAACCTATGATGCGTTGGCAGAAGGAATTGGTCATTTGGGCGCAAGCCGCGCAGTAGGGACAGCCTTAGGCAGCAACCCAGTGGCAGTATTAGTACCTTGCCATCGGGTTATTCGTAAAGTAGGCGGTTTCGGAAATTATCGGTATGGAGAAAACAGAAAGAAAGCCATTCTCGCTTGGGAAATGGCTCATACAAACGCATAGGAGAAAAATGAAATCGAAAGTATGGTTGGCTTTACTTGCTTTATATATTGTTTGGGGTTCAACGTACTTAGGCATCCGCTTTGCCGTTGAAACGATCCCGCCATTTTTGCATGCCGGAATTCGCTTTTTGGTTTCTGGCTTAATTTTAGTTTTGTGGCGCAAATCGGCAGGAGACTCGCTGCCGAGCAAAATTCAATGGCGAGACGCTGGTATTGTCGGTCTTTTCCTTTTGCTGGGCGGCAATGGTTTTGTTTCGCTAGCCGAAAAAACCGTTCCATCAGGAATTGCAGCATTAATTATTGGTACGGTGCCCTTGTGGTTAACCCTTTTTGAAGCCTTGCGCCCGGGCGGTATCAAACCAAACTGGGTCACCATCTTAGGCTTAATTGTTGGCTTCGGCGGCATTTTCTTGCTGGTTGGCCCAAGCGACTTAAACCACTTAGAACTAGCTGTTGAACCGCTCGGCGCTGGTCTTTTGATTGCGGCAACGATATTTTGGGCAACAGGCTCTATTTTTAGTAAAACCGGCAATTTACCCAGTTCTACATTAATGTCCACCGGTATTCAAATGTTAGTGGGCAGCCTTGGTTTATTTATTGTCAGCTTTTTCACTGGTGAATTAATCGGTTTTCAATTTTCTCAAGTTTCTAGCCTTTCGTGGTGGGGATTAATTTACTTAATTACCTTTGGCTCTCTCATTGGCTTCACTTCTTATGTTTGGCTACTTCAAAATGCCCCAATTTCGCTGGTAGCCACTTATGCCTATGTAAACCCAATTGTGGCTGTAATTTTAGGAAGCCTTTTTGCAGCGGAAGCCCTCACACCGCGCATTGGCATTGCAGCTGTCGTTATTATCGGCTCTGTTCTGCTCATTAATTATTCCAAAAAACCTAAACCAGTTGTTGAACAAGAGAGCCATTAATTAAATCGATTAGGGCTGACTTAAGCAGTCTTAAATCCAAATTATTCATTTTTATTCAAAGGAGAAAGAAATGGACAACAAAGAATTAATTAAAAAGGTAAAAGAAGATGGCGTGAAGTACATCTCACTGCAATTTACCGATGTGACCGGCGCTGTTAAATCGGTAGATATGCCTGCTCGCCATCTTGAAGGCGCTCTCGAAGACGGCGTCTGGTTTGACGGCTCTTCGGTAGAAGGCTTTACCCGCATTCAAGAAAGTGACATGCGCCTGCTCATCGATACCAGCACCTACGCTGTTCTGCCTTGGTCTTCAGAAGAACGCCGCCGCGCTCGTGTATTTTGCGATATTCACACCCCCAATGGTGACCCCTTTGCCGGTGACCCGCGCGGTGTTTTAAAGCGTCAGTTGGCAAAATTAAAAGAACGCGGCTGGAGCTATAACGTTGGTCCAGAGCCAGAATTCTTTCTATTCAAAGCGTCCGAAAACGGAGCCGTGCATCCTGTTCCACACGATGTCGGCGGCTATTTCGATTTTTCATCCTTCGATGAAGCCGTTCGCGTTCGCACCGAATTAATGAGCGCCTTAGATGCAATGGGGCTGGATGTAGAAATTGGTCACCACGAAGTCGCCCTTGGTCAGCACGAAATTGACTTCCGCTTCGCGGACGCGCTTAAAACAGCAGACAATGTTTTAACTCTTAAATACACTGTCAAAGCCATTGCCGCCAAAAACGGCTTAACCGCTTCCTTTATGCCCAAGCCCATTCACGGCATCAACGGCTCGGGTATGCACGTTCATCAATCTATCTTTGATAACAAAGGCAACAACCTGTTCTTTGATGACAAAGATGAAAACAAACTATCGCCCTTGGCCTATAGCTTTATCGCGGGTCAATTAACCCATGCTCGCGCCTTAGCCGCTGTGGTTGCCCCAACCGTAAATTCCTACAAACGTTTGGTCCCCGGCTACGAAGCACCCGTTTATGTCGGCTGGGCCAGCTCTAATCGCTCTGCTTTAATCCGCATTCCACGCTACACCCCGGGCCGAGACAAAGCCGTTCGCGCCGAGCTGCGCTTCCCAGACCCATCCGCCAACCCCTATTTGGCTTTCGGCTGTATTTTAGCCGCCGCTTTAGACGGCATTGATAACAAGATGACCCCGCCAAAGAACTTAAACAACGTCAACTTGTATCACCTAAACGCCGAAGAACGCGCCAAAATGGGCATTACATCTCTGCCCGGCTCTTTAAATGAAGCGCTTGGTGAATTGGCGAATGACCAGGTCATTAAAGACGCGTTAGGCGAGTACGTTTTCGATGCTTTCAGCCGCGCCAAATCGGAAGAGTGGGACGAATTCCGCACCTCCGTTTCAGACTGGGAAGTAAAACGCTACCTCGAAACCGCTTAATCTTTCACTTCAAAACGCCTTCCATTTTGGAGGGCGTTTTTTTAATTAAACCCGCCTTAATTAAGCGCAACCATATACAATAGGAGCATGAACCACAATCAACAAATAGGCCGCTGGGGCGAACAAGCCGCCAGCGAATATTTACAAAAAAAAGGGTATACCATTCTTCGCCGCAACGCCCGCACCCCTTTCGGAGAAATTGACATCATAGCCCAGCAAGGTGAATTTATTATTTTTGTAGAAGTAAAAGCCCGTACCAACCGGGCCTTCGGCACCCCAGAAATGGCCGTTACACCGCTTAAACAACAACACCTGCTGGCCGCTGCCGAGCATTTGGCCGCCGAACTAGAAGCCGACTCTTGGCAAGTGGATGTCATCGCTGTTGAAAAACAAAAAAACAAAACAATTGAAATCGTCCATTTTGAGAACTTTTTAGCATGAAGACCCTGCCCCCATTAATTGTTCTTCTCGGCCCAACAGCGGTTGGCAAAACAGAACTCTCTTTACAACTCGCCGAATTATTAAACGGAGAAATCGTCTCTGCTGATTCGCGCTTATTTTACAAAGGGATGGATATTGGCACTGCCAAACCCAGCCAAGAAGAATTAAACCGAGTGCCTCACCATTTAATTAATGTTGCTAACCCCAACGAAACTTGGAGTTTGGCTTTGTTTCAAGAAGCGGCGCAAAAAGCAATTCAAGACATTCATCATCGTAATAAAATTCCTTTATTAGTTGGCGGCACAGGCCAATATATCGAAGCCGTTACCTATGGCTGGACCCCACCTGAAGTGCGTCCGAACCCAGCTATTCGAACAGTTTTAGAAACACTCGCCGAAGAAAATGGCGCATTATGGTTACACGACAGATTAAATGTTTTAGACCCACAGGCTGCAGAAAAAATTGATGCGCGAAACCTACGGCGCACGGTGCGTGCTTTAGAAGTGATTTTTACAACTGGAAAACCATTCTCCGCTCAACGGGGAAAGATGCAATCACCTTATCATTTAATTAAAATCGGCTTAAAACGACCTCGCCCAGAGTTATATGAACGAATTGATGCCAGAATTAACCTGATGTTTTCCAGTGGATTATTAGATGAAGTAAAACAGTTATTACAAGCAGGTTACACACCCGATTTACCCGCTCTTTCTGCCATTGGCTATCGTGAATGTATTCAAGTATTAAATGAAGAAATAACCCAAGAACAAGCCATTGAACAAATGAAACGACTTACCCGTATCTTTGTGCGTCGGCAAGCCAACTGGTTTAAAGAAGATGATCCTCAAATTCGTTGGTTTTTAGCGGGAGAAACCAACGCATTAGAAATTGCTGATTTTGTAAAAAAACAGCTGGGGTGAGCCAGCCCCATTTAATCAATAAAAAAGAGCCTATTTTTATGTAGGCTCTTTTCTTAATTAATTATGCTAGTTGTGGCGTTCCGCTTTTCTTTCCTAGTGGTGGAGGGAAGATGGCTTCAAACTCTTCGCGAGTCAGAGATTCTTTTTCAAGCAAGGCATCTGCTACAGCAACTAACTCTTTGCGATATTTCTTAAGTGTTTTTTGAGCAACGACATAGGCATCATCGACCAGTTTGCGAACTTCAATATCAATTTGTTCTGCAATGGCGTCAGAATAATCTCGCTGTTCAGAAATTTCGCGACCGAGGAAGACCAGTTCTTCTTTTTGGCCATAAGAAAGGTTACCTAATTTATCGCTCATGCCAAGGCGTGTGACCATGTTACGAGCCATGCGGGTAACTTGTTGAATATCACCAGATGCTCCTGATGTAATATCATCAAAAACTTCGGCTTCGGCAGCGCGCCCGCCCATGGCGTAGGCAAGGGTTGCCAGCATTTTCTTACGACTCATTAAGATGCGGTCTTCTTCGGGGCGGAACCATGTAACACCGCCTGCTTGCCCGCGACCTACAATAGTCACTTTTTGAACGGGGTCTGCTTCTGCGATGGCATTTGCTACTACAGCGTGACCTGCCTCGTGATAGGCAATGATTCGCTTTTCTTCGGCGCTAATTAAACGGCTCTTTCGTTCGGGACCCATGACCACCCGTTCAATCGATTCTTCCATTTCAGATTGCCCGATGGCTTTTTTATTTCGGCGAGCCGATAAGATGGCAGCTTCGTTAACGAGGTTTTCTAAATCTGCACCTGCAAAACCGGGTGTGCCACGCGCAACCGAAGCGAGATTGACACCTTCTTCTAATGGCTTGCCTTTGACGTGAACTTTAAGAATGGCTTCGCGGCCTTTAACATCGGGATGATCTAAGGTGACACGACGGTCAAAGCGACCCGGGCGTAAAAGCGCGGGGTCCAAAATGTCTGGGCGGTTGGTGGCTGCCATGATAATGACATTGGTATCTGTATCAAAGCCATCCATTTCGACCAACATTTGATTTAATGTCTGCTCACGCTCATCATGAGATCCGCCTAAACCCGCACCACGTTGGCGACCGACGGCATCAATTTCATCAATGAAAATAATACAAGGAGAATGGCGTTTGGCTTGTTCGAATAAATCACGAACGCGACTAGCGCCTACACCCACGAACATTTCTACAAATTCGGAACCTGAAATTGCAAAGAAGGGAACACCGGCTTCGCCAGAAACTGCCTTGGCCAATAAAGTTTTACCGGTGCCGGGAGGACCAACCAACAAAACACCTTTTGGAATACGAGCTCCAAGAGAAATAAATTTTTGTGGCTCACGTAAAAATTCAACAACTTCTTTTAATTCTTCTTTCGATTCTTCAGCCCCAGCTACATCTTCAAATGTGACTGTTGGATGATCACCACTAAACATACGCGCTCGTGACTTGCCAAATGACATGGCTTGATTGTTAGAACCCTGCGCTTGACGGAAAATCCA